>JAYSLR010000259.1:0-15101 GCA_043725365.1 Rhizobacter sp.
GGGTAGCCTTCGAGCGCCACGCGCGTGGCGTCGCCGTCGTGCAGCCCGGGCAGGTGCAGGCCCGCGTCCAGCAGCAGCGGCACGCCGGCATGCAGCATCAACGCGACCGGCGGATTCACCCATTTCATCGACGGCGACGAGCCCGCCGGGCCGTCGGCGGCGCGGTGCGCGAACTTGGCGCCGGCCGGTCGCGCGTCGCAGAACGCCGCGAAGGTGGCACGGATCTCGGCACGCGACAGCGCTGCGTAGTGGCGCATCAGCGGCGCCCACTGCATCGGCCAGCGCAGCGTCGTCACGAGCTCGCGCGGCAGGCCGAATGGCAGGTCGAACACGCCGAGCCACGGGCCGGGCGTTTGCAACCAGCGCGCGAAGCTGTCGAAGTCGGCGTGCGATTCGACGCGGTCGAGCCGCACCGCGCCGTGTTCGAGGTGGCCCAGCGCCACCGTGATCGGCTTGCGCCCGGTCGGTCGGCTCGTGAAATCCACGCCGGCCAGCACGGGGAAACTGCGAGGCGCGCCGGTCATAGTCGCAGGTAGAGTCGAAGCATGCTCATTCCCGCACTCTAACGAGACCCCGCCCATGGCCGCACCGGACAACAGCAAGGACACCACCCTCACCCCGCCCGCGCCCGCCCCGGCCGAACCGAAGGAGCGCCTGGTCGTCACCGAGCACCGGCTCGTCGTCGGCAAGAAGACGCTCGAGTACACCGCGACCTGCGGCACGGTCGTGCTGCGCGACTACACGCCCAGCTACGACCCGAAGGACACCACGCCGCACAAGCCCGACAAGGCCACCGCGAGCTTCTTCTTCGTCGCCTACACGCTGAAGGGCGTGAAGAAGCCCGAGCAGCGCCCGGTCACGTTCAGCTTCAACGGCGGCCCGGGCTCGAGCAGCGTCTGGCTGCACCTGGGCATTCTCGGGCCGCAGCGCGTGGCTTGCGACGAATTCGGCCACGCGCCGCCGCCGCCCTATGCGCTGGTCGACAACGAGCACACGCTGCTCACCGACAGTGACCTGGTCTTCATCGACCCGGTGGGCACCGGCCACTCGCGCATGGCCGAGGGCGAGAAGCCAAACGAATTCCACGAGTACCAGCGCGACCTCGATTCGGTCGGCGAGTTCATCCGCATGTACCTGACGCGCTTCGGCCGCTGGGCCAGCCCGAAGTTCCTGATCGGCGAGAGCTACGGCACGACGCGTGCCGCCGGGCTGTCGCTGCACCTGCAGGGCAAGCACGACATCTTCCTGAACGGCGTGATGCTGGTCTCGCTCGCGATCGACCTGCAGACCCTGAGCTTCGACGAGGGCAACGAGCTGCCGTATGCCCTCTTCCTGCCGACCTACGCGGCCACCGCCTGGTACCACCAGGCGCTGGCGCCGGACCTGCAGAAGCGGCCGCTGGCCGAGGTCGTCGCGGCGGCCGAGGCCTTCGCGCTGGGCGACTACAGCGCAGCGCTGCTGCAGGGTTCGCGGCTCGCGCCCGAGCAGCGCGAGCGCGTCGCGGTGCAGCTCGCGCGCTTCTCCGGCCTGACCCCCGAGTACGTGCACCGCACCGACCTGCGCCCCGCGGAGTTCCGCTACTTCAAGGAGCTGCTGCGCGCGCGCGGCCAGACCGTCGGCCGGCTCGACTCGCGCTTCGTCGGCCAGGACCGCGACGACGCCGGCGAGCACCCCGAGACCGACCCGTTCATGAACGCCGTGCTCGGCGCCTACGCGGTCGGCATCAACCGCCTGCTGCGCGACACGCTGAAGTACGAGGTCGACGCGCCCTACGTGCTGCACGCGCCGATCTGGGACAAGTGGAGCTGGAAGGGCTTCGAGAACAAGTACGTGAACATCGGCGCGAGCCTGCGCAAGGCGATGCAGGCGAACCCGCACATGCGCGTCTACGTCGCCAGCGGCTACTACGACCTGGGCACGCCGCACGCTGCCGGCGATTACACGCTGAGCCACCTCGGGCTGCGCGACGCGGCCCAGGCCAAGGTGGCCGTCAGCTATTTCGAGGCCGGCCACATGATGTACATCCACCGGCCCTCGCTGGTGCGGATGGCGAAGGAGTTGCGCGCGTTCGTGAGGGCGGCCGAATGAATCCGATCCTCGTCGACGTGACGCGGGGCAGCGCGATCGAGTCCGCGCACTGCGGCGCGCTCGCGGTGCTCGACGCCGATGGGGCGGTCGTGGCGACGCTCGGCGACATCGACCGGCCGATCTTCCCGCGCTCGGCCGTCAAGGTGCTGCAGGCGCTGCCGCTGGTGGCCAGCGGCGCGGCCGATGCACTGGCGCTGAGCGATGCCGAACTCGCGCTCGCCTGCGCCTCGCACGGCGGCGAGGAACGCCACGCGCAGACCGCGGCCGGCATGCTCGCGAAGGCCGGGCTCGATGCCGGCGCGCTCGAGTGCGGCGCGCACTGGCCGTACAACGAAGCCGCGGCACGCGCGCTCGCGGCGCAGCGGCGCGTGCCCGACGCACTGAACAACAACTGCTCGGGCAAGCACGCGGGCTTCCTGTGCCTGGCCTGCGCGCTGCACGGCGGCCAGCCGGACCTGCAGCGCTACGTTCGCGGCTACGTCGGCGCCGAACACCCGGTGATGCGCGAGGTCACCGCCGCGCTGCAGTCGGTCACCGGGTACGACCTCGCGAACACGCCGCACGGCATCGACGGCTGCTCGATCCCGACCTTCGCGATTCCGCTGCGCCAGCTCGCGCGGGCGTTCGCGCGCGTCGGCACCGGGGCGGGCCTGAGCATGGATCACGCGCGTGCCGCCCGACGGCTGCGCGGCGCGGTCGCGGCCGAGCCGTTCATGGTCGGCGGCAGCGGCCGCTTCGACACCCGCGTGATGGAGCGCCTGGGCGCGCGCGTGTTCTGCAAGGTCGGCGCCGAAGGCGTGTACTGCGCAGCGCTGCCCGAGCGAGGCCTGGGTGTGGCGATCAAGATCGACGACGGCAACAACGCGCGCGCCGCCGAGGTCGTGATGGCCGCGGTCATCGAGGCCTTCGTCGCGCTCGACGATGCCGAGGCCGTGTTCATGCGCGGCCTCAGCGAGCTGCCGCTGAAGAACTGGAACGGCATCGAGGTCGGACGGCTGGTCGCCGCGCCGCTGCTGCGCACGCTGGCGGCCCGGAGATCCTGAAAGAGCGGGTCAGACCATCGGACGGACACCTTGGTCTCACGAGTGCGGAAACATTGTGAACCTGAGGCCGCTGGACCAGGTACCGAAGGATCGCACCGCGGGACTCATCGCCGATCTCGACATCACTTGAAAAAGTCGAGGCAGGCACCGCCGGCAGCGGGTACATCACTGCTAGCATCATCTTGGGCATCGGGCCCTCGCAGCCGTGATGTCTTCCGGCGTTCAACAGGACCACGAAAGGACCGTCAACCATGGGACAACTTCGAACCTCGATCGTCAATCTGCAGAAGATGATCGTCAACAACCCCGTCAAGCTGGAAGCGCTGCAGAAGACACTCAAGCCGATCAACACGCGAATCGACGAGCTCGGGCGCACGGCAGATCAGGGTTGGGATCTGATATCCATGCACTTGACGAACAAGTTCAAGAAGGCGGGAAGTACCCCGGCAGCGAATGCCGGCAAGAAGCTCTCCGAAGTCATCGACCCGGAACTCGCCAAACTGGTCAAAGGTCTCGATGACTGGAAGAAGGACATGCTCGCGCTGGCGACCAAGTACGGCAAGGATTTCAGCGACGGCACCAAAGCCATCGGCGCGGATCTCGCTGCCGCGTCGGTCGAGGCGACGAAGTTGCGCGCCGTGGCCAACAAGAAGAAATCGAAGTGGCTCGCGAGCGCGAAATACAAGGCCAAGATCAAAGGCTACCTGGATGTCATCGACGATCTTGAAAAACTTGTCGACGCACAGACGAAGGAATTGGCGAAGGCCAAGGGACTGTCGTTTGACGAAGCCTGGGTCAACAAGTGGTTCACCATCAAGGTGGACATGACCGTGAAGGATCTCCAGGATCGCGCGACCATGGACATGCAGGGCATCATGAAGACCTACCTGGCCAACCAGGCGCAGGCAGACAGTTACGTGCGCAAGTGGCGCGACGAGTACAAGGGAATGGCAGGCCAGCTCGCGGCGATGAAGAAGTGGACCGACGACGCCGACGAGATGGAGTCGGAGTCCTGAAGAGAAGGTTCCGGGGGCGCCCGCTTCGTGAAAGCGAGGCGTAGCGGGCACCTTCTCGAATGCATCGGCCGCCGACGGCCGGTGGACACAGGGTCAGCCGGACGCCCAGCGGACCGATCTTCGGATCGGTCCCCGCGTGCCCGCGGTGGGCACCATTTGTCGCTACTTGCGGAAGTTGTCCAGGGTCGGCGGCGGCGTGTAGCCCAGCTCGCGTGAACGCGCTTCGTACTGCGCCGCCAGCACCGCCTGGCCCTGACGGCGGTAGTACACCGCCAGCTCATAGCACGCAATGCCGTTACCGAGCGCCGAGGCGAACTGCAACCATCCCTCGTAGCGATTGCGATCCACCTGGAACCCGTTCTGTCCGATCAGGTACATGCGCGCCATGCGCGCCGCCGCATCCTTGTCACCCCGGGCGGCCTTGCGCACCTCCTCGTGGACGATCGACTCACGACTTTCCGGATGAAACGCGCTGGTGAACAGGCGCACGTCGTTGCGGGCCAATGCCAGGACCGCCTGGTGGGCGCCTTCGCGCGCCACCTCGGCACTCCCCCGCAGCTTGCTCTTCGGGAACCGGGCGATGTACTCCGTGGCCATGCGCTCGACATCCACAGGGGTCGACGATTCCTCCAATTCTGCCCAAAGCTTGGATTCATCCAGGCCCGTGAATTTCGGCTCCGATGCCGCGCCCTTGTCGTTGCGGGCGGCCAGCAAGTACCGACCGCGCGTGTTCTCGGCGATGAAGGGGAATTGCGCGAACTGCCGGATCGCCTGGATCGGAAAGTTCTGCATGACGTTCTGCACGTCAAGCTTGACGAGCCGGAACAACTCCGAGAACGAGGTTTCGCCACTTGCGCTGCCCAACACCTTGACCAGCGAGGCCGTATAAAAGGTGTTTTGCGTTTCCACGGCAGGGGCGATCGCCGGCTTGCCGGCCCCGGTCGAAAATGCGATCAGGTAGCCCGGCGGCGCTTCGACTTGGTTGAGTCCGTCGTCGTGATCCATCGCTTCGCGCAGCGACGTGCGGCAGGCATCGATCACGGCGATCGACAAGCCTTCCGGGCGGCGGGGCAACTGATTGATGACGTCGCGGCGCAGGTGCAGGCTGCCCTTCAGAAGAGTGTCCTGGTTCGCGCTCGGGTTGACGTTGGCGCCGAGCATCAGGTTCTCGGCATCGACCTGGGCGCCGTGACCCGTGTAGTAGAAGAGGATCGTGGCGTCCGCCGGCGCAGCACTGGTGGCCTTGGCGAAATCCTGGATCGACTGACGCAGCATCGCCGGATCGTCGTCGGTGCTGCTGGTGACGGTGAAATCCCAGCGCTCGAGCGCAGCCTTCACGTCGCGCACATTCTTGTACATCGGCGGAAGGTCGTACGGCGCCGGATAGCTGCGATTGCCGATCACCAGGGCGAGCCTCACGTCGCTGGACTTGCCCGGAGCCGCCGACGGGTCCGGCGTTGTTTGCGCCATGACCGGACACGCCAACGCGAGCGGCAGGCTGCACAGGACACGCCGGGTCATGCCAACCTGCCCCTCCGGCCTGACGCCGGGCTCCTTTGTCGATTCGCTGGAACGGAACATTCGCACTCCCAAATTTTGGATGGCACGGCGCCATCGCGCTATTGCCGTGCCCCACGCGGGCGGCTGCGTTCGATGATCGCGGCAGGACATGTCACTTGCACTCCAGCGAGCCCGGCTTGAGCGGGCAGACCGTGGGCATGCGCATTGTCCCGCTTCCCTCGGTCGCGGGGCGGCCGGGGCCGACCTCGGCAATCACGCCTTGTCGCAGCCGCGAGGTGACGTTCTCGGTACGCACCGCCTCCTCGAAACGCGCCCGAATGGCGTCCGCCACCGTCGCCGTCACCGCATTGAGCGCGCCCACTTCTTGCGGCGTGCGCGGCGTCTCACCGTTGTAGAAGATCGGGATCTCGGTGAGCTTGCCGCTGCCGTCGTAGAACGGGCGCGGTTGCGGTGCCCCGCCGACAAACACGAACATGTTGGGGTGCGCCGTGGCCGCGCCCTTAGGCAGCAGGGTCACGTAGCCGCCATTCAGGTCGCCGAGTTGCACCTGGATCCAGCTCGCGACGGAGGAGCCGACGCCATAGGAGCCCGGCAGCGTGAAGCTCGCTGGCGTCAGCTCCAGGGTCAGCGCCGGCAGCGAGGTCTGCGAACCCTGCGCGTTGTCGAACGGCAGCCGCGCTCGAATCTGGCCGGCGGTGCCGGTACTCAAGGTGTCGGCGCTGATGTGGACGACATCGGCCTGGATACCCGCCGCGACCAGGTCCTGATTGCCGTCGCCGGTCGAACGGCCCGCGACGTTGACCGTGTCCGATGCGATCTGCACGAAGCCAAGCCCCAGGCTGCCCGCCACATTGAAGCGTGCCGTGGTGTCGTCGCCGAGCGCCCCGCCGACCACCGACAGGCCGCCGGCAAAATGGTTGCCCGGCTGGTCGAGCAGGATCGAGCCGTTGGCTGGCGAACGCAGCGCCAGCAAGCTGCCGCTGGCGGTGCTCACCGTCGAGCCCGGCAGCTGAACGATCGTCGCGCTGTTCTGGTTCAACTGGGCCAGGCGATAGAGCGGCGTCGTACCGGCGTACACCGGGTCGGTTATCGGCCCGAAGGTCGGCACGGCGGCTGACGACATGACAAGGTTGCCGGCATCGAGTTGCATCGCGCCCGCGAGTTGCAGAATGCCCGTGCTGGCAATGCTTCCCCCGTTGGCCAGATTGACGTTACCCAGCGTCAGCGCGCCGTCGGCCGCGAGCTGCACCGAATCGGCACTGAGCGCGAGCGGAGCGCCGAAATTGTTTCCCGCCTGGGTCATCGCAATGACGCCCCCGGCCCGCAATGCCAGCGAGGCACTGGAGACGACCGGCTCATCGTAAGTCTGGGCGCCCGTCGTGACGATGCCGATCGGCGTGGCGGCCGCCACCAGCGTGTGCTCTCCGGAGGTACCGTTCCAGTCGGGTGAGCCCGGGTCATTCGTCACGTGCAGGCTGCGCAGTGCTGCAATCGTGCCGACATCGCCCGACAGCGACGTCAAACCCGCCGTGGCCAGCGTCAGGTCGAAGTTGCCATTCACGTTACCCGCGAGCTGGATCCCGCCGGTGCCACTTCGCAACGTGGTGTTCGTCGGCAACATCAGCGATTGCGCCACCACGTCGGCCGTGCCGTCGCTGCGGCCGACCAGCAGCTGGGTGAAGCCGGCAAGCTGGTCCAGCGCCGACTGGGTCAGTGACAGACCCCCGGCCGCACTGCCCAGGCCGATCGACGTGCCCGCGTCGCGCGGCGCAATCGCGATCTGGCCGATGCCGTTCAGAGGTGCACCGATGGCCAGCGCGTCGGTCGCCAGCGTCAGGTCGCCAGCGGCGCTGCCGCCGCCGGCGAAGCTGAGCGAGGCGCCCTGCAGCGTCGACCCCGCCGGCAGCACAACCGGCCCGGCGTAGTTCTGGGCGCCGCTGGTGGTCACCGACGACGCGTCGAATCGCACCGCGCCGGGTCCGCTCGATGCGAGACTTGCCAGTGGCGTGGCAGCGCCGACCGCAGCGGCGAATCGTGTCGGTCCGGTACTGGAGAGCCCGAGCGCGAAGGCGCCGTCCACCGTTTGCGAGAACTGCAACGAGCCGGCTGCCAGGGTCGCGTTGCCATCGAGGACGATGGTGTCGCCGAACGTCACGGCGCCGCTGCTGTTGAGCACGCTCGAAAGGTGCGTGCTGCCCGCCGCGTCGGTCGTCAGGCTTGCCAGCGGGGTCGTCGCACCGACCGGCCCGGCGAACGTCGTCGCGCCACCCGCATCGACGGTCAGGTTGAACGCCCCGTCGAGCGCCTGCTGGAAGCTCACGCCGCTGCCGCTGAGCGTCGCATCCGTGCCCAGGCGCACTGCCGATCCATAGGTCTGCGCGCCACTCGTCGTGTACACGCCGCCGTCGAGCTGGGCCGTACCGGCGCCGGTGATCGCAAGGCTGGTCAGCGCTGTACTCGAACCCACGTTGGCGCCGAACGTCACTCCACCGCTGCTGTTGACGGCAAGCGCGTGGGGACCGTCGACCGTGCTGCCGAACGCGATCGTCCCGGCCGCGAGGCTGGCGTCGTTGAGGAGTTGCACGCTGCCGGAGACGCTGAACGCGCCGAGAGGTGCCGTCGCGCCCAGCAGGGCGGGCAGGTTCGTGGGGCCGGACGTCGCCACGCTGAGATCGCGGGGGATCCCGCCGGCACTGTCGACGGGCCCGGTGAACGACACCGTGCCCGTTCCACTTTGCATCCGCGTCAGCGTCGGGACGGTCAATGCGCCGACCTCGATGGCCCCGCTGCCGCCGACGCTTCCGACGGTGAGCGATGCCGCATTCGTGAGCTGGTCGAGCAGGCTCTGCGGCAGCTGCAACGTGCCCGCGCCGCCGGCCACGCCGATGCTGGTCGACGCGTTGTAGGGCGCGATCGACAGGTCCGCGCTGGCCGCGACCGGTCCGCCGACGCTGAGGTTGTCGGTCACGAGACTGACGGCGCCGCCGGTGACGCTGAACCCACCACCGAACGCGAGACCGTTGGCCGTGACAATGCTCCCGCCGCTGAGCTGTGTCGGCCCGCTGACCGTGAGCGTCCCCAGCGGTCGAATCGCCCCGAGCGACCCGTCGATGATCGTCGCTCCGGTCGTCGAGATGCTCAGGTCGTAGGGCATCGCCGCCGCAAGGGCAGTGTTCACGTTGCCCTGGAGCGTGACGCCGCCGCCGGTCGAGATGCCCGTGCCGGTGCCACTGCGCAACTGCACGTTGGTCGGCAGGGTCAGGTCGCTGACCGTAATGGCGCCGGTACCGTCGGTCCGGCCGATCCGCACGATGTTGAAGCCCGAGAACTGGTCGATCGTCGCTTGCGGAACCAGGAAGTCGCCCGGGCTGAGGGGCGCGGCGAACGCCACGTCGATCGGAGTCGCCGCCGACGACGGCGCCAGCGAGATCGATACCCCGCCGCTGATCGCGGGCGCCAGCGTGAAGCTGTTGGTGTTCAGGTTCAACTCGTGGCCGTTGATCGCCAACGCGGTGCCGCCGAGTTGCAGCGTGGTCGCGGTGAACGTCGAGTCGGCACCGAGCGACGCGGCCTGCGTGTAGGTCTGCGGCCCGCTGGTCGCGAACGTCCCGCCATCGAGGTGGGCATCGCCGTTGACCGCGATCGAGGTCAGCGGGGTCACTCCTCCGACCGCGCCTTCGAACGACGTTGTTCCACCGACGTTGGCCGTCAGCGCGTGAGCGCCATCGACGGTCGCGCCGAAGGACGCGATGGCCGCGGAAAGCGTCGTGTCCGTCGCAAGCGTCACGGGGTTGCCGAAGCTCAGGCCATTGCTCGCGGTGATGGCCCCGCCGAGCGTCGTGCTGCCCGTCAGCCCCGTGTTCAGGTTGGCGAGGGAGACGCCACCGTCAAACCGCGTCACACCCGTCGAGTTGGCCGTGAGCGTCCAACCGGCACCGTTAACGCCGGCGAGGAAATCGAGCGTGCCGCCATTGACGGTCGTGTTGTTGTAGAGCTGGACCGGGCCGTGGTAGGTTTGCGCACCGCTGGTCGTGATGCTGTTGTCGGCCTGCACCGCGCTCAACCAGACCCCTCCTCCCTGGGTCGTCAGGCTCGTCAATGGCGTCGCCGCACCCACCTGTGCGCCGAAATACGAGACGTAGTTCGGCGCATCCGTGGTAAGTGCCTGTGCACCGTCGATGGTCCCGAAGAAGGCGACGTAACTGCTCGCCGACGCGAGCGTTGCATCGGCCGTCAACCGCGTCGGACCACTGAACCCGATGGAGCCATCGGTCGTGATGTTGCCGCCGATCTCGTTGTTCACGTTGGCAACGCTGTAGAACGACGCCAGCGGTACCGTTGCACCCACAGCACCTTGCAGGCGCGCCGTTCCCGACGCATTGAGTTGCAGGCCATTCTGGTTCGCCACGGTCCCGTCGACGGTTCCTGCCAGGGTGATGTCGGTCCCCGTGAGCGTCGTGGTGCCGCTCTGCGCCAAGGCCAAGGCACCGCTGTAGGACTGCGCACCGGTGGTCGACACGTCGCCGGCCAGGGTCGTCGGTCCGGTGCTCGCCAAACTGGCGAGCGTCGCTGCCGAACCGACCGCGGCATCGAAGTTGACCTGGCTCGCCCCGGTCACGGCCAGTGCCTGCGTGCCGTCCACGGTCTTGCCGAACGTCACGACGTTGCTGGCGACCGCGGCATCGCCGACCAGCGTGACGGGATTGGCGAAGTTGATCGAGGTCGAGGTCGCGATGCCGCCACCGAGTTCGGTGCTGCCGGTCGACCCGGTCGAGAGGGTGGTCAAGCCGCTGACACCGCCGGTGAAGGCGGTCACTCCGGCGGTCTGCACCGCCAGCGACTGTGCTCCATCGACGGGCCCGTTGAAACTGACGTTGCCCGAACCGCTGACGATGGTCGTCGGTGCCAGCAGCGTCAGGGCGCCGGCCGTGATCGCGCCGGTTCCGTCACTGCGCCCGATGGTCAGCGCCGCCAGGCCGGTGAACTGGGCGAGGCTGGCGCTCGTTAGCTGCAGCGTGCCGGCACCACCCGAGAGCCCGATCGAGGTGCCGATACTGATAGGCTGAAGGGTCAGAGTTCCGGGCCCGCTGACGGTCGAACCGAAGCTCATGGCGTCGGCGCTGAAGAGCACATTGCCGGCGCCGAGCGCGAGCGCCGCATCGAAGGCGATGGCACCACCGGACAGCGACCGGTTGCCCACGAGCGTGACCGCATCCGTGTAGGTCTGCGCGCCGGCGCTGGTGATGTCGGCACCCAGCGTGCTCTTGCCGGTGACGGTGAACGTGCCGACGCCGCTGACCGGTGCCGCCAGGTTGACCGCGTTGGCCGCGGCATTGGTGCTGGCGAGTCCGAAGTTGTGGCCTGCGCCACTGACGGCACCGGCCAGGCTGAGCAGCCCGCTGCCGGCGTCGATCACCGCATCGCCCCCGAGTGTCAGCGGAGCGTCGAGCGTGACGCCGGTGGCTGTTATGTTCGCGTTCGCGACGATCGCATTCGCCGACGTGTTGGTGGTCGCAACGACCAGGCTGTTGCCACCACCGGCGACACCGCCCAGCAGGTCGACCTTGGCGCCGCCGGCGTCCAGCGTCACCGGCGCCGCCAGCGTGACCTGCCCGGTATAGGTCTGATTGCCGGTGGTCGTGACATCGGCACCGAGGGTGCTGTTGCCATTGACCGCCAATGTCGTCACGCCGGTGACCGCGCCGCTGGTCGATGCATTGCCCGCCGTCAGCGTCAGGGCATGGGTGCCGGCACCGTCCAGCGAGGCCAGGGCAATCGTGCCCACACCCGCATTCAGCTGCACGTCGGACGCGAGCGCCACGGCATCGCCGAAACTCAGGCTGCTGCTCGCGGTGATGCTGCCGCCGAGCTGGGTCGTGCCCGGCGCATCGGTGCTCAGGCTGCCGACCGAGACGCCGCCGCCAAACCGAGTCAGACCCGGCGAGTTGGCGGTGAGCGCCCACCCGGCGCCGCTGACGCCGGCGCTGAAATCCAGCGCGCCGCCGTTGAAGATCGCGTTGTTCTGCAGATTGACCAGGCCGTTGTAGATCTGCGCGCCGGTGGTCGTGATGCTGTTGTTCGCCAGGGAAGTGCCGACAAGGACCCCACCACCCTGCGTCGTCAGGCTCGTGAGGGGCGTCGCCGCGCCAACCGCTGCGTCAAATTCGCTGCTGGAGCTTCCATTCGATTGGGTGGTGAGCGCGTGCGCTCCATCGACGGTGCCCATGAAGGCCACGAAGCCGTTCAGCGATGAGAGCGTCGCATCGGCCGTCAACTGCGTCGGCCCTTTTATTAAGATTGACCCGGCGATCGTGATGTCGCCGCCGACCTCATTGATCCCGGTGCCAGCGCTGTAGAACGACGCCAGGCGCACCGTCGCGCCGACAGCACTCTGCAGCCGCGCCGTGCCCGACGCGTTGAGTTGCAGGCCGTCCTGATCCAGCGTGGCTGCGTCGACGGTGCCGGCCAAAGTGAGGTTGCCGCCGGTCAGGGTGGTCAGCGTATTTGCGGAGGATCCGTTCTGGCCGAGCACGACCGGGCCGCTGTAGGTCTGGTCCGCGCCGGGGGTGGCGATCGTGACGCCGTTCAGGCCGATGGCCCCGCTGGTCGACGCGATGGTCAGCGCATGGCCGCCGATCGCGTCGACGTTGACGTCGATGGCCGCGCTGCCGGTGCGCAGCGTCAACGCGGTCGGGATCGCCAGCGCCGTGCCGCCGGCCGTGCCGATGGTCATCGTGCCCGTGCCGTCGCTGCGGCCGATGGCCAGGCTGCTCAGTGTCGAGAACGAGTCGAGAAGGGCCTGCGGCACCTGGAAGGTCCCCGCACCGCCGGCCACGCCGATGGTGGTGCCGACCGAGTACGGCGCCAGCCCCAAGGTGCCGGTGCCGGTGAACACCGGCACGGCCGGGAAGCTGAAGCTGTCGGCCTGCAGGTTGATGCTGTGCGTGCCGAGGTCGACATTGCCGCCGAAAGTGACGGTCGGTGCCGTCAGGGTCGCGTCGGCGGTGACCGAGACGTTGTCGTTGTAGGTCTGCGCGCTGCTGGTCGCGATGCTGGTGCCGAGTGTCGTCGAGCCTGCGGCGTCGGTGGTCAGCGTCGCCAACTGCGTCACCGCAGTGCCGAACCGCGTCACGCCGGAGCTGTTGACGGTCAGGCCCTCGGTACCGGCCAGCCCCGCGAGCGTCGAGCCGAACGTGACGTCGCCGGCCCCTGCGGCGAGGGTCACGCTCGCGCTGACCGTGACCGCATCGTTGTAAGTCTGCGCGCCCGTGGTCGTGATGTCGGCGGCGATCGAGGTCGTGCCCGCCGCGTCGGTCGTCAGGCCGGTCAGCGCCGTGGTGCCGCCCACCACCCCGCCGAACGTCGTCGTTCCGCCGGTGTTGACGCTCAGCGTGTGCGCGCCGTCGATCGCGCCGAAGGCGATGTTGCCGCTGCCGCTTTGCACCACGGTGTTGGTCGGCAGGCTCAGCGCGCCGCTGGCAACGTCCGCCGTGCCGCTCGCGCTGCCCAGCGTGAGGGTCGTGAACCCGCTGAACAGGTTCAGGGTCGCCTGACTCAGCGTCAGCGGCGACGCATCGGCGGGCGTGCCCCCGGCAATGCTGACCCCCTGCGCTGCACTGAAGGGCGCCAGCAGCGCCGTCGCTCCGGCCGCTCCGCTCACCGTGCTGCCGAACGTGATGGTGTCGGCCGTCACGTTGAACTGCGTCGGCGCCGTGGTCGCGCCAACCGCTCCACCGAAGGCGGCCGTGCCGGTGCCGGCACTCACGGCGACGGCGTGCGCGCCGTCCAGCGTCGACGTGAACCCGATACCCATGCCCGCGAGCGTCGCGTCCGCGCTGATCGTGACCGCATCGCTGTAGGTCTGCGCGCCCGTGGTCGTGATGTTGGCACCCACCGTTGCCTTGCCGGTGACGGTGAGCGCGGTCACACCGGTCACCGCACCACCGATGTGGATGGCGCTGGCGCCGGCATTCGTGCTGGTGAGGGTGAGCGCGTCGCTTGTCGCGGTGAACGTGCTTTGCAGGTCGATCGTGGCGGCACCAGCATTCAGCGCGGTATCGCCCGTGACCGACACCGCTCCGCGATAGATCTGGTTGCCGGTGGTCGTGAGCGTGCCCTGATTGATGAAGATCGTTCCGGTCCCGGGATTCAGGTCCAGCGCGGCGACGTTGGCGACACCCCCCAACGTGATGTTGCCGTTGGCGGACGCGGTCAGGTTGCCGCCGCCAGTGTTGATCGTCGATTTGGTGGCCGTGGCGCCGAACGTGATCGCGCCGCCCGCGGTCATGTCGAGGTTGCCGCCGCCGGTGGCAATGCCTGACGGGTTACCGACGGATCCGTCGGTGAATGTGATCGCGCCGGCGGCGGCCGTCAGGGTGACGTTGAGTGCGCCGCTGCTGGGGCCGATCGAGTTATTGCCGAAGCCGATGCTGCCGGCAGCACTGAGGGTCAGGCTCGAGGTCTTTCCGGCACCGACCGCCGGATTGATGCCCGTGCTGACGGTAATGTTGCCGGTCTGCGTGCCCGTCGTGCCAGTAGAAACAGTCACATTGGTACCGCCGACCAGTGCAGCCTCGAGGTCCGACGCCTTGATGCTGGCGGAGTCCGCAGTTGCCGTGAAGCTGCCGTCCACCCCCGACGTCGCGCCATTCGAGATGGTGATGTCGTGCGGATCCAGCAGCCACTCGCCGTTGAGACCCTTGACTGCGCTCGCATCGACGCTGCCCGCCAGCGACAGGACCTGCCTGCCCGACGTCTCCACGTTCCCGCCGTTGCCGCCCGAGGCTCCGCCGCGCGCGGCGATGCTGCCGAAGAACTGCGTGAAGTTGTCGGACCACACCGCCACCGAGCCGCCGTCGCCGCTGTTCAGCGCGCTGGCGTCGATCTGCGCCCCGGGCGCAACGATGGCATTCGCCGCATTCCGCAGCAGCGGGTCGGCGCCGCGAAAGCCGCCGCCGACGCGCACGGTTCCGCCGCCCGCGTCGCCGCGCGCGTCGATCAGCGCGCCGCCGTCGAGCAGGACGTTGTGGCCCTGCACTTCGACAGCGCCACCGCGCTGGCCCGCGCCGAGGCCGGAGACATCGAGCAATCCCGCCACCCGCGTCACACCCGAATCGCCGCCATCGATGACGACGTGGCCCTGCTGTGTGCCCAAGCCTCTCGACTGAACCACCCCGTCGAGATTGAGCACGGTGTCGGTCAGTGCCGCACGTGCGGCGGCGTGCAGATCGACGGTCCCGCCATCGGCCCGAATCTGGCCGAGTTGGTCGAGCCGGTTGCCGGCCTGCGCGCCGGACACCTGGAACAGCACGAGCCCGTCGCCCTGAACGTCGACCAGCACCTGGTCCGCCGCCGCCAGACCGACGCGCCCGCCAGGCGCGTCGATCGTGCCGCTGTTGACGACCCGGGGCGCCACCAGCGCGACGACGCCACC
>JAYSLR010000260.1:0-5443 GCA_043725365.1 Rhizobacter sp.
GCCGCGGCCGGCGCGCGCGGCGCGGCCGAACAAGGCCTCGAAGAAGTCGCTGTGGTCGGCGCCGCCGAACGGATCGCCGTCGCCGCCGCTGAACTCGAAGCCGGTGTCCCAGCCCGGCGGCGGCTGGAAGTCCTGGGCCCGGCCGTCGCGCGCGCCGCCCGCTGCCCGCTGGCGCTCCCACTGCGCGCCGGCGGCGTCGTAGGCGGCGCGCTTCTCGGGGTCGCGCAGCACCTCGCTCGCTTCGCCGATGTCCTTGAAGCGCGCCTCGGCCTCGGGCTCCTTGCTGACATCCGGGTGGTACTTGCGCGCCAGCTTGCGGTAGGCGCTCTTGATCTCGTCGGGCGAGGCATCGCGCGCCACGCCCAGCGTCTTGTAGTAGTCCTTGAACTCCATCGCGGTCTTTCGCTCAGTGGCGGTGCGCCGGTTGCAGGTCAGCGACGTCCGGCGCCCCTTCGCACAGGGCCATGAACGGCTCGCGCACGACCTGCAACGTGACGTGGCCGATCTTGAAACGGTCGCGCAGCTGGTGCGTGGCGCCCTCGAAGAACGGGTCGTCCGGGTGGCCGGCCGGCATGACCAGGTGCGCGGTCAACGCCACGTCGGTCGTGCCGGTGGCCCACACGTGCAGGTCGTGCACCCGCGCGACGCCGGGCAGCGCCTCGAGCAGCGTGCGCACCGCGACGAGGTCGATGTGCTCGGGCACGCCGTCGAACATCATGTGCAGCGACTGGCGGAACAAGCCCCAGGTTCCGACCACGATCACCAGCGCGATCGCGAGGCTCGCGGCCGGGTCGAGCCAGGCCCAGCCGGTCCACAGCGCCAGCGCACCGACGACGACCACGCCGGCCGAGACGAGCGCGTCGCCGGCCATGTGCAGGTACGCGCCGCGGATGTTCATGTCGTCATCGCGCCCGCGCATGAACAGCAGCGCCGTGCCGGCATTCACGACGATGCCGATGCCGGCCACCAGCATCACCGTGATGCCCTGCGTCGGCTCGGGCGCGCTCAGCCGGCCGATCGCCTCCCAGGCCAGCGACCCCATCGCGACCAGCAGCAGCAGCGCGTTCGCGAACGCCGCCAGGATGGAGGCGCGCTTCCAGCCGTAGGTGTGGCGGGCGTCGGGCCGCAGCTTGCCGGCCAGAGCGCCGCCCCAGGCCATCACGAGCCCGGCGACATCGCCGAGGTTGTGGCCGGCGTCGGCCAGCAGCGCCAGCGAATTGACCTTCCAG
Source organism: Rhizobacter sp. (assembly GCA_043725365.1). Taxonomy (GTDB): domain Bacteria; phylum Pseudomonadota; class Gammaproteobacteria; order Burkholderiales; family Burkholderiaceae_C; genus LMDS01. The sequence goes on from JAYSLR010000260.1 coordinate 1,230, forward strand.
CCGTAGAAGGCCTCGATCGCGACGAACAGCATGTTGACCGTGATGCCGATCGCGAACGCGCGGTCGAAATCGGCCGGCGCGTGGTGGTGGTCGTGACCGTGGTGCGCGTGGTCGTGCGGCTCGGCGTGGTCGTGGTGCGCGTGCGAATCTGCCATGCCGCCAGTGTGACTCAGCTTTGGATCGGCCGGCTTGAGCACGCGCATGCCCTCCGGCGGATCGTGGCGCGATACCGCCGGGCGCAGCGCACGGGCCCCAAGATAGAGGCCTCGTGCCGGTCGCCGCGCCGGGTACGCTAGCCGCATGGACCGAACCGCGCTCGATGCCTTTTCCGCCCGTCACGGGCTGGCGCCGCCGGCGATCGCCGCAGCGCTGCGACTCACCGGTGCGCGGCCCGATGCGCCGCAGTGGCGCGCCTTCGCCGCGACGCTGCTGCGCGCCGCCGGGCTGGGCGCCATCGGTGCCGGCCTGCTGTTCTTCGTCGCCGCCAACTGGCAGGACTATGGCGTGTTCGGCCGCTTCGCGCTGCTGCAGTGCGCGCTGCTGGCCTGCGTCGGCCTGGCCTGCTGGCGCACGCCGCCGGCACCCGTCGGCCAGGCCGCGCTGCTCCTCGCGACCTTGCTGACCGGCGGGCTGCTCGCGCTCTTCGGCCAGTCCTACCAGACCGGCGCCGATCTCCACGAGCTGTTCGTCGGCTGGGCGCTGCTGGCGCTGCCGTTCGCGCTGGCCGGCCTGTCGGGCGCGCTGTGGGCGCTGTGGTGGGGCGTGCTGAACGTCGCGCTCGCGCTGCTGTGCGGCTGGCTCGGACCGGAGCACTTCGTCTGGCGCATCTTCGCCGGCTGGGGCGTCGGCCGACCGACCCTGCTGATGCTGCCCTGGGCACTGAACCTGCTCGGCGCCGGCGCGTTCCTGCGCCTGCGGGGCACCCGCTTTGCGGCCGCGGCGCCGCTCTGGCTGGTGCGCGCGCTTGCCAGCCTGGGCGTCGCCTACGGTACGGTCGCGGTGCTGATGCTGATCGTGCGCGCCACCTGGCAGCGCGACGCCGACGTCGGCGCGGGCCAGGGCGCGGCGGTGATGCTGTGCTTCGCGGCGGCCTGCGCCGCGATCGCGGTCGCGACCTGGCGCGCCAGGCGCGACGTCTTCCCGATGGCGCTGATCGCCGCCAGCGCGATTCTGATCTCGACAACCTGGCTGGGGCACCGCATGCGCCTGAACGACATCGGCGCGTTCTTCATGATCGCGTTCTGGCTGATCGCCGCCTCGACCGGCGCCGGGCTGCTGCTGATGCACTGGGTACGCACCTGGCGAGACACCGCGCAGCCGCGCACCGAAGGAGCCCGCGCATGATCACGACGGCCCCCGCGCTGCTGCGCGAGCTGCAATCGCGCGGCCTGGTCGCTGCGACCCCGAGCGACGCGCTCGACACCGACGCCGTCGCGCCGCCCGCACGCCCCTGGTTCGTCGGCGCCCTGCTGGGCGCGAGCGGCTGGGTCGCCGGGCTCTTCCTGCTCGGCTTCGTCGCGCTGCTGTTCCGCCCCGACCACCCTGCCGGCGCGGCGTTCACCGGCGCGGTGCTGCTGGCCGCGGCCTGGGGCCTGTTCAAGGCCGACCGCGAGGGCGCCTTCGTCTCCCAGCTCGCGCTCGCGCTGTCGATCGCCGGCCAGTGCCTGGTGCTGTTCGCGATGAACGAGCATGCCCGCGGCATCGGCCCGATCGCGGCCAGCGCGCTGCTGCTGCAGGCGGTGCTGGCGCTGGCGATGCCGAACGCGCTGCACCGCAGCCTGTCGGCCCTGTTCGCGATGCTGGCCTGGGCGCTGACGGTGCGCTTCGTGTTCTTCGGCGAGCCCGAGTTCTGGCTCGCCGGCCGCGAGCCGACGGCGTCGCTGGCGCACGCGCTGGCCGGCTGGCTCGCCACGTGGCTGCCGGTCGGCGCCGGGCTGTGGATGCTGGTGCGCCGCGAACCCGCGTGGATGGCACGCGGCTGGGCGCCGGTGCTGCGCCCGGTGATGAACGGGGCGATCGTCGGCCTCGCGTTCGCGACGCTGGCCTCGCAACCGTTCGAATCGCTGCGCTGGCTCGGCGCGCCCGGCGCCGCGCGCCCGGACTGGCTCGCGCTGTGGCCGCTGCTGTCGGCGTTCGGCGCGCTCGGCGGCGTCGCCGCGGGCTTCGCGCTGCGCAGCCGCGCGCTGATGGGCGCGTGCGTGTTGGCGGTGCTGCTGCACGTCTCGCACCTTTACTACGCGCTCGGTGGCTCGCTGCTGCTGAAGTCGCTGCTGATGCTGGCGATGGGCGCGGCGATGCTGCTGGCCGCAAGAGGGTTCAAGCTTCAGGAGCACGCATGAACACGACCTGGACTCGCGGGCTGGTCGCGTTCGGCGCGCTGCTGGTGCTGGGTGTGGTGAACCTCTCGATCCTCGGCAAGGAACGCATCCGGCGCGACGGCGCCATCGCCTACCTCGCGCTCGCGCCGGTCGACCCGCGCTCGCTGATGCAGGGCGACTACATGGCGCTGCGCTTCGCGCTCGCGCAGGAACTCGAGCGCGGCGTCGCACCGGCCGGCACCACGCCGCGCGAGGGCGAGACGCGCTGGGCCACGGTCGCGCTCGATGCGCAGCAGGTCGCGCACCTGGCACCGGCGGACGGTGCCGCGACACTGCGCCTGCGCTACCGCATCCGCGGCGGCCGCGTCTGGCTCGGCACGAATGCGTTCTTCTTCGAGGAGGGCAGCGCGGAGCGCTTCAACGGCGCGCGCTACGGCGAGTTCCGCGTCGACCGCAGCAGCGGCGAGGCCGTGCTGGTCGGGCTGCGCAACGCGACGCTCGACCCGATGTGAAGGATCAGGCCGGGAGCCTGGCGCGCATCGCGTCGATCACGGCCCGGTAGTCCGGCTGCCCGAAGATCGCGCTGCCGGCGACGAAGGTGTCGGCGCCGGCATCGGCGGCGGCGCGGATGTTGTCGACCTTGATGCCGCCGTCGACCTCGAGCCGGATGTCGCGCCCGCTCGCGTCGATCAGCGTGCGGATGCGCTCGATCTTCTTCAGCGCGCCGGGAATGAAGCTCTGCCCGCCGAAGCCCGGGTTCACGCTCATCACGAGCACCAGGTCGATCTGGTCCAGGGTCCACTCGAGCTCGTCCAGCGACGCCGCCGGGTTGAACACCAGCCCGGCGCTGCGGCCCTCGGCGCGGATCAGCTGGATCGTGCGGTCCACGTGGGCGCTGGCCGCCGGGTGGAAGCTGATGCGATCGGCGCCGGCCTTCGCGAACGCGACCGCGAGCGCGTCGACCGGCTGCACCATCAGGTGCACGTCGATCGGCACGGTCGTGCCGTCGGCCTTCACCGCGTGCCGGCGCAGCGCCTCGCACACCATCGGGCCGAAGCTCAGGTTCGGCACGTAGTGGTTGTCCATCACGTCGAAATGGATCCAGTCGGCACCGGCCGCGATCACGTCGCGCAGTTCGTCGCCGAGGCGGGCGAAATCGGCCGACAGGATGCTCGGGGCGATGCGGTAGGTGCGAGGGGTCGGCATGGACGGCGGTCACCGGCGGACCGGCGCGGTGGCGATGGGTCGGGATTCTAGGTGGCGGCCCGGCGTTGCTGCCAGAATCGGCCGCATGCCCCACCCCGACCGCAAAGCCGAGCTGACCAGCACCGTCAGCGTGCGCCACCTGCCCGAGCAATCGGACGCCGCGAGCGGCCAACACGCATTCGCCTACACGGTGACCATCCGCAACAGCGGCAACGTCACCGCGCAGCTGATCGCGCGCCACTGGATCATCACCGACGCGAACGGCCACACCGAGGAGGTGCGCGGCCTCGCGGTGGTCGGCCACCAGCCGCTGCTCAAGCCCGGCGAGACCTTCGAGTACACCAGCTCGACCCGCCTGGCGACGCCGCACGGCACGATGCGCGGCACCTTCTTCTGCATGACACAAGATGCGCACCCGTTCGACGCGCCAGTGCATGAATTCGGCCTGACGCTGGCCTCGGCGCTGCATTGATGACGAGATGACGACCCCCAGGCGCCTGCGGCACTGCCCCCCGAGGGGAGATCAGGCGGCTCGGGCTACGAGTAGCCCCTTCGTGGCCCTTGGCGGCCCGGCGCTCGCCTGATGAAGGCGCGCGTCTCGCCCTGGGACCTGACCGCGCTGCTCAACGCCGCCGACCCGAAGGCGAGCCTGCCCGAGCGCCACCTGTGGCTGATCCGGCTGCTCGAATG
>JAYSLR010000261.1:0-3031 GCA_043725365.1 Rhizobacter sp.
ACCGGTGAACAGCAGCTCGCTGGCACGGCCCTGGCCGATCAGGCGCGGCAGGATCGCGCAGGCGCCCATGTCGCAGCCGGCGAGGCCGACGCGGTTGAACAGGAAGGCGGTCCGGCTGCGCGCGGTGCCCAGGCGCAGGTCGGACGCCATCGCCATGATCGCGCCGGCGCCGGCGCAGACGCCGTCGACCGCGGCGACGATCGGCTGCGGGCAGGCGCGCATCGCCTTCACGAGGTCGCCGGTCATGCGCGTAAACATCAGCAGCTCGGGCGCCTTCAGCCGCACCAGCGGGCCGATGATCTCGTGCACATCGCCGCCGGAGCAGAAGTTGTCGCCGGCGCCGACGAGCACGACCGCGTGCACGTCGTCGGCGTACTTCAGGCGGCCGAACAGCTCGCGCAGCTCGGCGTACGAATCGAAGGTCAGCGGGTTCTTGCGCTCGGGGCGGTTCAGCGTCAGCGTCGCGACGCCATCGGCAGCCTCCCAGCGGAAGTGGGTCGCGCGGTAGCCGGCGAGCGCCTGCCGGTTGCCGGCGGCCAGGGCCGGGTCGAGACGCGCGGGGGAGTCGGTCATGGCTTGTCCTCGGCGGATGAATCGTGGCGCATCAGGTGCACGCGCAGCGCACCGAGGTGCGTGTAGAGCTGCTGCACCGCCTTGGCGTCCAGGCCGGCGAAGAGTTCGAGCACCCATTGCTCGTGCTCGCTGGCCATCGCCTCGAACGCGCGCCGGCCGCGTGGCGTGAGCTGCAGGATCCAGGCGCGCCGGTCGTCGGGGCTGCCGGCGCGCACGACCAGGCCGTCGCGCTCGAGCTCGTCGGTCAGGCCGGTGACGTTGCCGCCGGTCACCATCAGGTAGCGCGACAGCGCGCGCATCTTCAGGCCGCCCTTGTAGCGGTAGAGCTGCGCCATGTAGTCGAAGCGCGCGAGCGAGATGCCGAAGCGGTCGCGCAGCCGCTTGCGGATCTCGGCCTCGATCTGCGTGGTGCTCGCGAGCAGGCGCAGCCAGAGCTTGAGCACCGCGTGATCACCGCGGCCGGCACGCGCCTCGTGGCCGAGCTCCTGGGCCTCGCTGAGCAGCGCGTGCGAGACGTCGTCGCGGTTCATGACAGCTCCCGGTTCGCCAGGTCGACCGCCGCCGCCCCTTGCGCGGCGGCCGCGCGCTCGCGTTCGAGGTTGCGCTCGAGCTGCTGCTTCGCGGCGCGGTACTGCTTCGGCCAGACCAGGTCGAGGTAGCCGATCTTGGCCGCTTCGAGCAGCGTCCAGGACGGGTTCGCCAGGTGCGGGCGCGCCACTGCGCACAGATCGGCGCGGCCGGCGGCGATGATGCTGTTGACGTGGTCGGCCTCGGAGATCGCACCGACCGCGATCGTCGCGATGCCGGCCTCGTTGCGCACGCGGTCGGCGAACGGCGTCTGGAACATGCGGCCGAAGACCGGCTGTTCCTGCTTGCTGACCTGACCCGACGAGCAGTCGATCAGGTCGGCACCGGCGGCCTTGAAGGCGCGCGCGATCTCGACCGCGTCGTCGGGCGTGATGCCGCCGTCGACCCAGTCGTGGGCCGAGATCCGCACCGACATCGGCAGGTGCTGCGGCCACGCGGCCCGCACCGCGGCGAACACCTCGAGCGGATAGCGCAGCCGGTTCGCCAGCGAGCCGCCGTACGCGTCGCCGCGCTGGTTCGTCAGCGGCGAGATGAACGACGACAGCAGGTAGCCGTGCGCGCAGTGCAGCTCGAGCCAGTCGAAGCCGGCCTCGGCGGCGAGGCGCGTGGCGCGCCCGAAATCGTCGCGCACGCGGTCCATGTCGGCGCGCGTCATCGCGCGCGACCAGGCGCTGACGCCGTCCAGGTACTGCTGCGGCGACGCCGAGACCAGCGGCCAGTTGCCGCCTGCCAGCGGCTGGTCGATCCCCTCCCAGGCGACGCGCGTCGAGCCCTTCGCGCCGGCATGGCCGAGCTGGATCGCGATCTTCGCGTCGCTGTGGGCGTGCACGTAGTCGACGATGCGCTTCCAGCCGTCGCGCTGCGCGTCGTTCCACAGCCCCGGGCAGCCGGGCGTGATGCGCGCGTCGGGCGAGGGGCAGGTCATCTCGGCCACCACCAGACCGGCGCCGCCCATCGCGCGCGCGCCCAGGTGCACCAGGTGGTAGTCGGCCGGCACGCCGTCGGCGCAGGAGTACTGGGCCATCGGCGAGACGACGACGCGGTTCTTCAAGGTGACGCTGCGCACCCTGAACGGCGTGAACATCGGCGGGATCGGCGCCTGCGTCGGCGTGCGCGCGACGCCGGCACCCGCGGCGATCCAGTCCTCGTACCGCTCGACGTACCGGCGGTCGCGCAGCCGCAGGTTCTCGTGGCTGATGCGCTGGCTGCGCGTCAGCAGCGAGTACGCGAACTGCTCGGGCGGCAGGTTGACGTAGCGGTCGACGTGCTCGAACCATTCGGTCGAGTTGCGCGCCGCGTTCTGGATGCGCAGCACCTCGACGCTGCGCAGCGCCTCGTAATGCGCGAGGGCCGCGTCGAGGTCGTGCGGCGCCTGGCCGATGCTGCGCGCCAGTTCGATCGCGTCCTCGAGCGCGAGCTTGGTACCCGAGCCGATCGAGAAGTGCGCGGTGTGCGCCGCGTCGCCCATCAGCACCACCGGTGCGCAGCCGTTGTGGTGCACCCAGCGCTGGCAGACGACGCGCGGAAACCTGATCCACTGCGCCGAGCCGCGCAGGTGGGCCGCGTTCGAGATCAGCGCGTGGCCGTCGAGGTGCTTCGCGAACAGCCGCTCGCAGTAGGCGATCGCTTCTTCTTTGTCCATCGTGTCGAGACCCGCCTTGCGCCACACCGCCTCGGGCGTCTCGACGATGAAGGTCGAGGTCGTGTCGTCGAAGCGGTAGGCGTGGGCCTGAAACCAGCCGTGCTCGGTCTGCTCGAACGCGAACGTGAAGGCCTCGAACAGCTTGTGCGTGCCGAGCCAGACGAAGCGGCACAGCCGGGTGTCGACGTCGGGCCGGTAGGTCTGCGCATGCCGGGCGCGGATGCGGCT
>JAYSLR010000262.1:0-5667 GCA_043725365.1 Rhizobacter sp.
GTGCCGATGCCGTCGTGCGTGAACACCTCCATCAGCAGCGCGCCGTCCATCGCGAACGGCAGGATGTGCGAGCGCTCGACGCCGCCGCGGCAGGCACGCACGCAATGCTGCAGGTAGAACGCCGGGTCGGTCGGCTGGATCGGGCGCGGCAGGCTCGTCAGCAGGCGTTCGGCATCGGCCAGCGCGAGCTCGGTGTCGATCGGGCTGTCCGGGTCGGCCAGATCTTCGTGAATGCCCGGCACCTCGGTGATGAACAGCAGCTTGTCGGCCTGCAGCGCGATCGCGGTGCTGGTGGCGACGTCTTCCATCGTCAGGTTGAAGGCTTCGCCGGTGGGCGAGAAGCCGAACGGCGACAGCAGCACCATCGCGCCGATGTCGATCGCGCTGCGGATCGCGGCCCCGTCGACCTTGCGCACCACGCCGCTGTGAATGAAGTCGACGCCGTCGACGATGCCCACCGGTCGCGCCGTCAGGAAGTTGCCAGACACGACGCGCACGATCGCGTTCGCCATCGGCGTGTTCGGCAGGCCTTGCGAGAACGCGGCCTCGATCTCGAAGCGCAACTGGCCGGCGGCCTCCTGCGCCGAATCGAGCGCCACCGCGTCGGTAATGCGCAGGCCGTTGCTGTAGCGCGCCGCGTGGCCCTTCGAGCGCAGCTGCTCGTTGACCTGCGGCCGGAAGCCGTGCACCAGCACCAGCTTGATGCCCATTGCGTGCAGGATCGCGAGGTCCTGCGCGAACGAGTTGAGCTTGCCGGCCGCGATCAGCTCGCCGGTGATCGCGACGACGAAGGTCTTGCCGTGGTACGCGTGGATGTGCGGTGCCACGGCGCGGAACCAGGGCACGAAGGTGTGAGGAAAGACAAGGCTCAAGGTCGTGGGCTCGGCTGAAACGCTGCGGTCGCGATTCTGGCACGCGGCCCTCCGGTCGATCCGCCCGTTCGCTCGGCGCGCCTGATGGCGCGCCGAGCACTGGCTCAGCATGCGGGCCAGGCCAGCGGGTGGCTGCCCGGCGGCATCGACGCTCGCGTGTAGCCGGCCGGCGTGTGCGAGAACTCGACCGCAGGGCGGATCGCCGTCAGTTCGCCCCAACCCGAGCGGCTCGTCTCCATCACGCCGGCGAAGTCGGCCGCCGGCGCGTCGAAGCCGTTCGCCACGCGGCCGAGTTCGCGCAGCCACAGGCCGGTGCGCGCCAGCGACACGCGCACGTGCCAGCTGCCGCCCTCGCGCTGCTGGCGCAGCAGCGCGGCTTGCGCGCCGAAGGCCATCAGCGCGCCGCTGGCCATGTCGAGGACCTGCATCGGCAGGGCCTGCGGCCGCGCGGCACCGGCGGCTTGCGCCTCGGCGTGGTTGAAGCCGGTGGCGGTCTGGACGAGCGAGTCGAAGCCGCGCTTGCCGGCCCACGGCCCGGTCTCGCCGTAGGCCGAGAGCGACACCGTCACGATGCCGGGGCGCAGCCGCGCAAGCGCGTCGGGCGCGAAACCCAGTGCGGCGAGCGCACCCGGCCGGTAGCCCTGGATGAAGACGTGGGCCTCGCGCAGCACGCTGCGCAAGGCGTCGCGGCCGGCCTCGGTCCGCAGGTCGGCCCAGGCGGACAGCTTGCCGCGGCTGGTGTCGGCGATCGCCTCGATGTTGGGCAGGTGCGGGGCGTTGACGAGCAGCACCTCCGCGCCATACGCGGCCAGCGTGCGGCCGCAGAACGGGCCGGCGAGGATGCGCGTCAGGTCGAGCATGCGCAGCCCGGCCAGCGGTCGGTCGGCCTGCGGCAGGTCCGGCAGCGGCAGCGGCGGTGCGTCACCGAGGCGCTCGATCGCGACGAGCGGCTGCGCGGCGATCGCGGCGGACTGCGGGTGCGCGTCCCACTCGTCGAAACTGCGCAGCGCGGCGACCACCAGGCCGGCCTCGGTCGCGGCTTGCTCGAAGGTCGGCGCGTCCCAGCGCTCCAGTGCCTGCGCGACCGCGTCGCGCTCGGTGCCCGGCCCCTCGGGCAGGCCGAGCAGTCGCAGCACGCCGTCGCGATGGTGCGCGAAATTCGTGTGCAGGCGCACCGCGCCGCTGCGGCACGCATACAGGCCGGCCAGCTTGTCCCACACCTTCGGCGCCACGGCGTCGATCAGGAAGGCGCCGCAGCACTCGAGCGCCGCGTGGCGCATGTCCACGCGCACGTGCTGGCGCAGCCCGTTGCGCAGCTCGCCGATCGCGGCGGCCGCGAGCGCGGCGCCGGCGAACGAGACCTGTGCGGCCGTTCCGACGGCAAACGAGGACGGCAGGGCCGGATCAGTGCCCGTCAGCGCCACCTGCTTCAGCAGTGGCGCGGGCAGCGCCGCGGCGCGCCAGAGCGATTCCAGTGTGAGGACAGGATCTGCCATGGTTCGGTTCTCCGGCTGGTGCGCGGCGCTCGGCGATGAACCGATTGAACGCGCGTCGGTCACCGTGCCAATCTTACGGAGGGCCGGGCCGATATCGGCGCAGCGAGGTCGAACGCCTGGAGGACCGGTGCGGGCGCGCCGGCGTTCCGCGCGAGTTCCGCCGGGCCGGTCTCGGTGTTCGCGCGCCGAACGCCGACCTCAGTGCCCGCTGCCGCCCAGGTAAGCCGCCTTGACGGCCGGGTCGTCGCGCAACTTGTCGGCCGGCCCGTGCACCGAGATGCGGCCGTTCTCGAGCACGTAGCCGTAGTCGGCCACGCCGAGTGCGGCGGCCGCAAACTGCTCGACCAGCAGCATCGTCACGCCCTCGCTCTTGAGCCGCTCGATGATCCTGAAGACCTCGGCAACGAGGATCGGCGCCAGGCCCATCGATGGCTCGTCGAGCAGCACGACCTCGGGGTTCAGCATCACCGCACGCGCCATCGCGAGCATCTGCTGCTCACCGCCCGACAGGGTGCCGGCGAGCTGCTCGCGCCGTTCCTTCAGGCGCGGGAACAACTCGAGCGCGCGCTCGAGGTCGGCCGCCACGTCGCCCCGCGGCCGGCTGCCGGTCAGGCGCGGGAACGCGCCGAGGATCAGGTTGTCGGTCACCGTCATCGTCGCGAACACGCGCCGGCCCTCGGGCGAGTGCGCCAGGCCGAGCTTGGCGATGTGGTAGGACTCCAGGCCCTCGATGCGCTTGCCGTTGAGCGTGATGTCGCCGGCGCTCGGTGCGATCATCCCCGAGATCGCGCGCATCGTCGTCGTCTTGCCGGCGCCGTTCGAGCCGATCAGCGTCACGACCTTGCCCTTGGGCACCTCGATCGAGATGCCGTGCAGCACCTGCACCTTGCCGTAGCCGGCATACAGATTGTTGATGGTCAACATTTTGGTGTCCGTGCTCATGCTGCGGTGCCCCCGAGGTAGGCTTCGATCACCTTCTCATCCGCCTGCACCTGCGCCGGCCCGCCCTCGGCGATCTTCTGGCCGAAATCGAGCACCGAGACGGTGTCGCACATGCTCATCACCACGTCCATGTGGTGCTCGATCAGGATCACCGTGATGCCGTGGTCGCGGATCTTGCGGATGAAGCTGATCAGCTCCTTGATGTCGGGCGCGGTCAGGCCGGCGGCGGGTTCGTCCAGCAGCAGCAGCTGCGGGTCGAGCGCGAGCGCGCGCGCGATCTCGAGCAGGCGCTGCTTGCCGTAGGGCAGGTTGCGCGCTTCCTCGAGCGCCAGGTCGGCCAGACCGACGAACTGGAGCAGGCCCATCGCGCGATCGACCGCCGCCTTGCTCTCGCGCAGGTAGCGCGGCGTGTGCAGCGCCACGTCGGCCAGGTTGCTCGCGAAGCTGTGGTGCAGCCCCACCTGAACGTTCTGCAGCGCGGTCATCTCGCCGAACAGCTGCACGTTCTGGAAGGTGCGCGCAATGCCCGACAAGGCAATGTCCGACGAGGTGCGCCCGACCACCGACTTGCCGGCGAACGAGATCGCCCCGGCGGTGGGCACGTAGATGCCGGTCAGCACGTTCATCATCGTGCTCTTGCCCGAGCCGTTCGGGCCGATCAGGCCGTGGATCGTGCCGCGCTGGATGCTGAGGTCGACGTTGTTCAGCGCCTTCAGGCCGCCGAACTGCATCAGCACGCCGCGGGCGTTCAGGATCTCGCCCGCGCCGTCGCCGGAGGCGGCCTTCGCCACCGCATCGCCGCCCTTGAACGCGGCACCCTCGATCTGCTCGTCGGCCTTTCGGCGCTGCAGGTTCAGTGCGTTGCGCACGAAGCCGACGATGCCGTCCTGCAGGTAATACACGACGAACAGCATGATCACGCCGAAGATCGACAGGCGCCAGTCGGTCATCGTCTGCAGCCAGAACGACAGGCCCGCGAGCGCGATGCTGCCGACCACCGGGATCGCCATCTGCTTCGTCGTCGTGCGGCCGCGGCGGATGCCGATCACGGCCGTCGCCAGCACCAGCAGCGCCAGCGCGACCGACACGTAGCGGAACAGCACCACGTCGTCGAGCAGCTTGGGCAGCAGCACGATGATCGCCGCGCCGAGCATCGCGCCGATGCGGCTCTTGCGCCCGCCCATGATCACGGCCAGCAGGAACAGCACGGTCAGTTCGAAGTTGTAGGTGTTCGGCGAGATGTACTGCTCGGAATAGGCGTACAGGCTGCCGGCCAGGCCGGCGAAACCGGCGCTGATCACGAACGCGTAGACCTTGTAGCGGTAGACCGACACGCCCATGCAGTCCGACGCGACCGGGCTGCCGCGCAGCGCCTCGAACGCGCGCCCGAGGTGCGAGCGCAGCACGCGGTGCACGACGATCAGCGACAGCACCATCATCACGGCGACGAGCCAGAAGAACTCGCGGTCGTCGAGCTGGTGCCCGAGCAGCGGCGGCTTCTCGAGCTTGATGCCCATCGGCCCGTCGGTCAGGAAGTCCATCTCGTTGATGAGAATCTGGATGATGGTGCCGAATGCGAGCGTCACCATCGCGAGGTAGGGGCCGGTGACGCGCAGTGCCGGCAGCGCGAGCAGGGCGCCGAAGACCGCGGTGACGCCGATCGCCGCGATCAGCGCGACCAGCAGCGGCGCGCCGAGCTTGAACACCAGCACGCCCGCGGTGTACGCGCCGACGCCGAACAGGCCCGCATGACCGAGCGACACCTGCCCGGTGTAACCCACCACGATGTCCAGCCCGAACAGCAGGATCGCGTAGATCATGATGGTCTCGAGCAAGTGGATGTAGTACGGGTTCGTGATGCCGACCGGGAACAGCAGCAGGGCGGCGACGCCGATGACGGCGAGGAGAAGGTGGCTGCGTTTCATCGGGGTCACACCTTCTTGATCGCGGTCTTGCCGAACAGGCCCTGCGGGCGCACCGCCAGCACGATCAGCAGCAGCACCAGGCCGGGAACGTCCTTGTAGCCGGTGCTGAGGTAGAAGCCGGTGGTCGTCTCGGCGATGCCGAGGATGATGCCGCCGACGATGATGCCCATGCCGCTGGTCAGCCCGCCGATGATCGCGACGGCGAATGCCTTCAGGCCCAGCACCGCACCCATCGTCGCGCCGGTGAGGGTCAGCGGCGCGATCAGCACGCCGGCGAACGCCGCGCTCATCGACGACAGCGCGTACGAGAACGTGATCACCAGCCCGGTGTTGATGCCCATCAGCTTGGCGGCGTCGCGGTCGTTGAAGGTCGCGACCACGGCCTTGCCGTAGATGGTCTTGCGATTGAAGAATTCGACCGCCAGCATCATC
>JAYSLR010000263.1:0-2376 GCA_043725365.1 Rhizobacter sp.
TCAGGGATTCGAACCCCGGACCTGCGGATTATGATTCCGTCGCTCTAACCGACTGAGCTAAAGCGCCTGAGCCCATAATTATAACGTCGCTTCGGCGGCCCTCAACGACACCCGGCGTCACTGCCCGCGTGCTCGCTTCCCACCCAGGTTTCAAGGCCCCGATCCGCCCGCATGTTCAGCTTCTTCAAGAAAAAGCCGGTCGCGCCCGACGCGACACCGGCGCCTCCCGAACGCGCCGCCGATTCGCCCGTGCCGCCCGAGGCCGAGCGCCGCAGCTGGCTGGACCGGCTGCGCGGTGGGGCGGGCGAATCGGCACCGCCGATCGCCGCGCCGGTGGCGCCCGAGCCCGTTGTGGCCGCCAGCGAAACGCCGGTCGACACCGCAGACCGGCGGAGCTGGATCGACAAGTTGCGCGGCGGCTTGCGCAAGACCGGCTCGAGCATCGCCGAAGTGTTCACCGGCACGCAGATCGACGACGCACTGTACGAGGAGCTCGAATCGGCCCTGCTGATGGCCGATGCCGGCGTCAAGGCGACCGAGTACCTGCTGGCCGACCTGAAGTGGCGCGTCGCCGAGGAGCGGGCGCGAACCCCGCAGGCCGTGAAGGCGCTGCTGGCCAATGCGATCACCGACCTGCTCAGGCCGCTCGAGCGTGCGTTGAGCGTCGGCGAGCATGTTCCGACGGTGATCATGGTCGTCGGCGTCAACGGCGCCGGCAAGACGACGAGCATCGGCAAGCTCACGCGCCACCTCGCCGATGCGAACCAGAAGGTGCTGCTGGCCGCGGCCGACACCTTCCGCGCCGCGGCGCGCGAGCAGCTCGCGGTGTGGGCCGGGCGCAGCCGTGTCGAGATCGTCGGGCAGGAGGGTGGCGACCCGGCCGCGGTGACCTTCGACGCGGTGGTGGCCGGCAAGGCGCGTGGCTGCGACGTCGTGATCGCCGACACCGCCGGTCGACTGACCACGCAGGTTCATCTGATGGACGAGCTGAAGAAGATCCGCCGCGTCATCGCGAAGGCGCAGGAAGGGGCGCCGCACGAGGTCTTGCTGGTGGTCGACGGCAACACCGGCCAGAACGCGCTGGCACAGGTGCAGATCTTCGACGCCGCGCTGCAGCTCACCGGCTTGATCATCACCAAGCTCGACGGCACCGCGAAGGGCGGTGTGCTCGCGGCCATCGCGCTGTGGTCGCGCGAGCGGGCGCGCACCGGTGCACCGCCGCTGCCGGTCTACTTCATCGGCGTCGGCGAGAAGCTCGAAGACCTGCAGACCTTCGACGCGCGCGAATTTGCACAGGCGCTGCTGAGCTGACCGGCGCTCAGCGCTTCTTCAGCGGCGCCGGAGCGGTGTCGAGATCGTCGTACCAGGTCGAGGGCGGTGCCTCCAGCAGCTCGATCATCTCGTCCTGGGTCGAATCGCGGTCGAGTTCGTCGAACGGATTCGGCCCGACGGCGGCGGCCGATAGCACCGCCGCGGCGGCCGACGCTGCGGTGGCCGGCGCCACACCGGGCGTGGTCGTCTCGGGCGCCGGAGCAGGCGGCAGGATCTGCTCGCGTGCCATGTCGGCCGACGGCAGCGCGTTCTCGGTCCACAACAGCAGCGGCAGCTTGGCCGCCTTCAGCGTGCGCTGCATGCGGGTCAGGCGCTTGAGCGCGCGATCGCCGGCCTGCGGCGCCTGGATCTCGACCACCGCGACCACCTGCGCGGCCATGTCGCAGACCACGAAGTCGGCGCACTGGTTGCCGATCCGGCGCAGCCAGTCGGCGTAGGAGTTGCGCCGCGGCACGTTCAGGAAGCGCGCGAGCGGAACCTGCGCCAGGATCATGTATTCGGGCAGCGCGCGCGCCAGGATGCCGAAGGCCAAGCGCTCCTGGGTGCTGAGCACGCGGGTCGGCTGCGGCGGCCAGCCCATCACGGTGTCGAGGCGGTCGACGCTCCGGCCGGCACTTGAGCCGGCACTGCCGCGTTTGCTGAGCCACCACCAGGCCAGCAGCAGAACGACTGCCAGCAGGCCCATCGCAATCTGGAATGTAGTCATCCGCTTGTCCGTGATCACCAGCCCGCATCTGGGCGCGAGCGTAGCCGGAGTTTGACGATCGGTCACGCCCGTCGCGGGCGCGCCGGCGCGGTCAGCGCGGCCCGCCGGGACCGCCCATGCCCTTCATGCCGCCCATGCGCTTCATCATCTTCATCATGCCTGCGCCTTTCATCTTCTTCATCACGTCGCGCATCTGCTCGAACTGGTTGAGCATGCGGTTGACGTCCTGCACCTGAACGCCCGCGCCGAGCGCCACGCGCTTCTTGCGTGTGGCCTTGAGCAGTTCGGGCTTCCTGCGTTCGGCCGGCGTCATCGAGCAAATAATGCCTTCCATGCGG
>JAYSLR010000264.1:0-1665 GCA_043725365.1 Rhizobacter sp.
TGCATCTCCGCCTGAGCGACTGGCGCGTCTGGAGCACGGCACGCAAGTATTGGTCTTGACAGCGAAATACAAGAACCACCGATGGTTCGTCCTGTGACAGTCCGGTGGACTGCACAGGACGCGACGAAGTCGCGGTCGCGCAGCGATGACGGGATCGCCCTAAGGCGAGACCGGCACATTCCGCCCCGGCCGCAAAACCGCATCGATCAACGTCCCCAGGGTTGCTCCGACTACTCCGTGAGGGCCGTGCCGATCTTGTCGAGCATGGCATAGCACTGCTCGACGAAGTCCGCTCCGAGCGTGCGTTCCATTTCGGCGTAGGCCGCCTCGATGTGCGGCGTCATGCGCTTGGCCAGCGCGCGGCTGCCGGCCGTGAGAGAGACGAGGACGCGACGCTGGTCGTGATCGAGGCGCTTGCGCGACACCAGCTTGAGGTCCGCCATGCGCGTCAGCATGCCGGCCAGGCTGGGGCTGGAAATGCGGCAGATCTCGCCGATCTGGTGCGGCTCCATCGGGCCGGTGTCGAGCAGCGCGCGAACGATCCGCCATTGCTGCTCGGTGATCCCGTGCGCGTTGAGGATCGGCCGAAAGCGGCCCATGACGTGCTCGCGCGCCTGAAGAAGAAGCAGCGGAAGGCTGCGGTGGACGAGTCGGAGCGGCTTCGGTCGCACGTGGATTTCCCCTGTTCCGGTATCGGCGCTGCGCTTGACTCGCGACGCGCAGCCGGCAGAATATCGTTAATGTATTAGTGAGTTCCGGACCGAGTATCCTTGCCGAATCCCAGCGAGCCGTGAATTCCACCCAGCCAGACCTTCTTGCCCGGGCCGAGGCGCGCTGCCCTGCGGGCATGGGCAGCGCCGAATGGAGGCTGCGCCTGGAGCTGGCGGCCTGCTACCGCGTCTTCCACCAGCTCGGCTGGACCGAGCTCATCTTCAACCACATCACGCTGCGCGTACCGGGCGAGAGGCCCTCGTACCTGATCAATCCCTTCGGCCTCAACTACGACGAGGTGACGGCGGCGAACCTGATCCGCATCGGCCACGACGGTGCACCGCTCGAGCCGACCTCGCATCACGTCAACCGAGCCGGCTTCATCATCCACAGCGCGGTCCACGGCGCCCGGGCAGACGCGCACTGCGTCATGCACACGCACACGACAGCCGGCATGGCGGTCGCCTGCAAGGCGGGCGGGCTGGAGCACGACGATTTCTACGGCGCCGAGCTGTTCGGCGAGGTCGCCTATCACGACTTCGAGGGCATCACCGTGCACGAGGACGAAGGCGACCGCCTCGTTGCGAGCCTGGGAGACAAGCGCGTGCTGATCCTGCGCAGCCACGGAATGCTGGTCTGCGGCGCGAACGTTTTCAACGCCTTTCGCTGGATGTGGACGCTGCAGCGCGCCTGCGAAGTCCAGGTCGCCTCCGACAGCCTTCGAGGCGCGAATCTGACCCTCACCGATTCCGTGCGGACCGGCTGCGCTGCCGATGCCAAGGCATTCGAGCCGAGGAACTCCCTCGAGAGGATGCTGTTCGACAGCGTCCTGCGTCGCTGCCGTCTCGACGCCGCGGAGCTCGCCGGCCACGCCTGACCTGCGCGTCGCAACGCGCCGCAAACAAACTACAACCACGACCGGAGACAAGGTGAAATCCATCTGCAAGCATGCGG
>JAYSLR010000265.1:0-2646 GCA_043725365.1 Rhizobacter sp.
CCGCGCATCGGCCGCGATTCGCCGCGGGCACTCCAGTCCACCGCGCCCGCCTCGGGCGCACCCGGCCCACCGACCGCCGACTCGGTCAGCCGGTCGAACTGCGCGAGCGGCCAGCGGCCGTCGAGCCGCCC
The DNA here is from genome assembly GCA_043725365.1 of Rhizobacter sp. Lineage (GTDB taxonomy): Bacteria > Pseudomonadota > Gammaproteobacteria > Burkholderiales > Burkholderiaceae_C > LMDS01. The sequence goes on from JAYSLR010000265.1 coordinate 132, forward strand.
GGTCGCCTTCGCGAAGGCGGCCACGTCGAGCCTGAAGGGGTCGAAATCACGCGGACTCATGGCGCCAGTGTACGGCGCAGGAATCTCGCCGCAGCCGAAGCGCCGTACCGCGATGGGACAATCGCGGCATGAGCACGCGACCGACGCTGATCCTGGGTTCGAGCTCGCGCTACCGGCGCGAACTGCTTGAGCGCCTGCGCCTGCCGTTCGAGGTGAGCGCCCCCGCGGTGGACGAGACGCCAAGGGCCGGCGAGTCGCCCGCGGCCTTGGCGCAGCGCCTGGCGCTGGCGAAGGCGCGCGCGGTCTCGGCGGCGCACCCCGATGCCGTCGTGATCGGCTCGGACCAGGTCGCCGACCTGGACGGCGAGCCGATCGGCAAGCCCGGCACGCACGAGCGCGCGGTCGCACAGCTGCGCGCGATGCGCGGGCGCAGCGTGGTGTTCCAGACCGCGGTGGCGGTGGTGCGCGCATCGACCGGCTATGTGGGTACGGCGCTGGCACCGGTGACGGTTCGCTTCCGCATGCTGACCGACGCCGAGATCGAGCACTACCTGCGCACCGAGCAGCCCTACGACTGCGCCGGCAGCGCCAAGTGCGAGACGCTGGGCATCGCGCTGCTCGAGGCGATCGAATCCGACGACCCGACCGCGCTGGTGGGCCTGCCGCTGATCCGCACCAGCGCGCTGCTGCGCGCAGCGGGCATCGACCCGCTGGCAGCGCCGACGCCCCGATGAGCACACCGCAGGGGGCGCTCTACCTGGTGCCGAACACGCTCGATCTCGGCACCGACGCCGCGGCAAGCCCGATCGAGGACGTGCTGCCCGCCTCGGTGCTGCGCACCGCCGCGCGCCTGACGCACTGGGTGGCCGAGAACGCCAAGACGACGCGCTCGTTCCTGAAGCGCGTCGGCGCGGTCGTGCCGCTGGCGCAGCCGCTGCAGGCGCTGACGATCGTCGAGCTGCCGCGGCCGGCGAAGGGCGCGCAGCGCGCAGCGCCCGCCGACCTCGCGACGCTGCTCGAGCCCGCGCGCCGGGGCCACGACATCGGCCTGATCTCCGAGGCCGGCCTGCCCGGCGTGGCCGACCCCGGCGCCGCATTGGTGCAGGCCGCGCATGCCGCGGGCATCGAGGTGATCACGCTGGCCGGGCCGAGCTCGCTGGTGCTGGCGCTCGCGGCGAGCGGCCTGAACGGCCAGAGTTTCGCGTTCGTCGGCTACCTGCCGGTCGACGCGGGCGCACGCGCCGCGCGCATCCGCGAGCTGGAGGCACTGTCGCGCCGCGTCGACCAGACACAGCTGATGATCGAGACACCGTACCGCAACGAAGCGCTCCTCGGCGCGCTGGTCGCGACCCTGCAGCCGGCCACGCGGCTGTCGGTCAGCTGCGGGCTGACCTTGCCGACCGGTTTCACGCGCACGGACGACGTGCGCGGCTGGAGGGCGCGCACTAGCCGGCTGCCCGGCGACGTGCCGGCGGTGTTCTCGTTCCTCGCCGGCTGAGCAGCCGGCCTGCGCTCAGGACGTGACCGGATCGGCCTGCTTCGCCCCGAACAGCGCCGCGACGCGCTTCTTCGGCTTGATGTTCGGCGACAGGCCGCGCGGGGCGGCCGGTGCCTTGCTTTCCCATGCCGGCTCGGCCGCCGTGCTGCTCGGCTCGTAGGGCTGGTCGAAGAACGGGTCGCTGGGCGCGCGTGGCGGCGCATAGCTGCGCGGCGCGACGGCCGGGCGCGGCGGGCGGCTCTCCTCGGCCCCTTCGGGGCGCGGGCTGTCATGGCGCGCGCGGTCGCGGTACTCGCGCGGCGGCGGCGAGTCGTCGAGCTCGAGCGGCTCGAGCTCGATCTTCTTCTTGATCAGCTTCTCGATGTCGGCGATCAGCCGCGTGTCGGACGACGAAACAAGCGTCACCGCCAGGCCCGAGGCGCCGGCGCGGCCGGTGCGGCCGATGCGGTGCACATAGTCTTCGGCGTTGAACGGCACATCGAAATTGAAGACCGCCGGCAGGTCGACGATGTCCAGGCCGCGCGCCGCCACGTCGGTGGCGACCAGCACGTCGACCTCGCCGCGCTTGAAGGCCTCGAGCGCCTTCAGGCGCTCGTCCTGCGACTTGTCGCCGTGGAGCGCATTGGTGCGCAGCCCTTCACGCTCGAACGACCGCGCCAGCCGCGCGCAGCCGAGCTTGGAGTTGACGAACACCAGCGCCTGCGTCAGCGCGCGGTCCTTGATCAGCTTCATCACGGCGCGGCGCTTGTCGTCGGTGGCGACGCTGTAGAAGCGCTGCTCCACGTTCGTCGCCGTGGCGTTCGGGCGCGCCACCTCGACCAGGATCGGGTCCTGCAGATAGCTCTCGGCCAGGCGCTTGATCTCGGGCGAGAAGGTCGCCGAGAACAGCAGCGTCTGGCGCGCCTTGGGCAGGTAGCTCAGGATGCGCTGCAGGTCGGGCAGGAAGCCGATGTCGAGCATGCGGTCGGCCTCGTCGAGCACCACGTACTCGACCTGGTTCAGCACGCAGTTCTTGGC
>JAYSLR010000266.1:0-7143 GCA_043725365.1 Rhizobacter sp.
CCGAGCAGGAACGCGACGAACGAGATCTGCGCCAGCGCCGCGACGTTGGTGGCCGGCGCGCGGTCGGTGCGCTGCGCCGCCGCCGACATCGCGAGCGGGAAGATCGCGCTCGTGCCCACGCCCATCAGTGCGAAGCCGAGCAGCGCGGCCCAGCCCGCCGGTGCCGCGAACACCAGCAGCGTGCCGGCACCGAGCACGCCGAGCAGCGTGCGCGCCACCGCGACCGGCTGGTGGCGCTCGACGACGCGGTCGGCGAAGAAGCGCGTGACCGCCTGCGCCGCGGCCCCGGTGGCGACCGCGACGCCGGCGCCGAACGGTCCCGCGCCGAACGCGTCGCGCATGTAGATCGCCGACCAGTCGGCGCCCGCGCCCTCGAGCACCATCGCCGACAACGCCACCGCGACCAGCAGCAGCACGCCCCGCGTCGGCCGCGCGAAGCGCGCCGGCGGCGTGCCGTGGCGGGTGGCGCGGTGCGGCGCGGCGTCGAAGCGGCCGAGCAGCAGCAGGGTCGCCAGCGCCTGCAGCGGCACGACGAGTGCCAGGTGCGTCTGCGGCGTCACGCCGAGCTGCGACAGCAGCGCGCCGAGCAGCCCGGCGGCGAAGAAGCCGACGCTCCAGAACGCGTGCGCGCGGTTCATCAGGCGGCGGCCGGTCTGGTGCTCGACCCGGTCGGCCTCGAGGTTGACGATGATCTCGACCGCGCCGATGCACAGCCCGGCCGGCACCAGCAGCAGGAAGAACGCGAGCGCGCTGCGCGCCGTCGACGCGATCGCGTAGCACAGCGGCAGCAGCACCACGAGCGCGAGCAGCGTGCGTCGGTGACCGAAGCGCTCGAGGAAGCGCCCCGCCAGGCTCAGCGACACCATCGTGCCGCACGCGGTGCCGATCAGCGCGAGGCCGAACGCGCCCTCGGCGACGCCGAGCGCGCGCTGGATCTGCGGCAGCCGCGGGAAGATGCCGCCGATCGCGAACGCGTACAGGAAGAACGCGGCGTAGACCCGCCACGCCGGCGGCAGCGCGAGGCCGCAGCGGCGCAGCCGCGAATCGCTCAAGCCGGGTAGGTTCCGGGCAGCAGCACGCCGCGGTCGACGGTGCGGATGTCGGTGTGGCCGCAGAACGCCATCGTGATCTCGAGTTCCTTCGCGATGATCTCGAGCGCCCTGGTCACGCCGGCCTCGCCCATCGCACCCAGGCCGTACAGGAACGAGCGGCCGATCAGCGTGCCCTTCGCGCCGAGCGCGACCGCCTTCAGCACGTCCTGGCCACTGCGGATGCCGCCGTCCATCCAGACCTCGATGCGCTCGCCGACCGCGTTGGCGATGGCCGGCAGCGCGGCGATGCTGGACGGCGCGCCGTCGAGCTGGCGCCCGCCGTGGTTCGAGACGATCAGCGCGTCGGCGCCGCTGTCGGCCGCGAGGCGCGCGTCTTCCTCGTCCATGATGCCCTTCAGGATCAGCTTGCCGCCCCAGCGCTTCTTGATCCACGCGACGTCGTTCCAGTTCAACGCCGGATCGAACTGCTCGGCCGTCCACGAACTCAGCGACGACAGGTCGCCCACGCCCTTCGCATGGCCGACGATGTTGCCGAAGCTGTGGCGCCGGGTGCCCAGCATGCCCAGGCACCAGCGCGGCTTGGTCATCAGGTTCAGGATGTTCACGAGCGTCGGCTTCGGCGGCGTCGACAGGCCGTTCTTGATGTCCTTGTGGCGCTGGCCGAGGATCTGCAGGTCCAGCGTCAGCATCAATGCGCTGACGTTCGCCGCTTTCGCGCGGTCGATCAGCCGCTCGATGAAGTCGCGGTCCTTCATCACGTAGAGCTGGAACCAGAACGGCGCCTTCGTCGCCGCGGCCACGTCCTCGATCGAGCAGATGCTCATCGTGCTGAGCGTGAACGGGATGCCGAACTTCTTCGCCGCCAGTGCGCCCAGGATCTCGCCGTCGGCATGCTGCATGCCGGTCAGGCCGGTGGGCGCGATCGCCACCGGCATCGCGGTGTCGAAGCCCGCCATCTGCGTGCGCAGCGTGCGGTTCTCCATGTTGACCGCGACGCGCTGGCGCAGCTTGATCTTCTGGAAGTCGCTCTCGTTGGCGCGGTAGGTGCTCTCGGTGTACGAGCCCGAGTCGGCGTAGTCGTAGAACATGCGCGGCACGCGCTTCTCGGCCAGCACACGCAGGTCTTCGATGTGGGTGATCACGGGCATGGAAGGCTCTCCGGATTCTTGGGAATTTGCCGCTCACTCTAAGGCATGTGCTCTCGTGCCGGCCCATCGTGGCCGTCGTCGCAACCGCCGGCCCGCGCGAACGGCCGGCGCCGAAAGCGTCCGGGGTCCTTGTCTCAGGCCTCGGCTGGCGCGCCGTCGAACAGCGGCAGCGTGTAGCTCGCGGGCGGCTCGCGCAGCACCGGCGCGGCGTCACGAACGCTCCCGCCCTGAGGCGCGACCAGCTCGGCGAGCGTGGCCAGCGCCCCGGCGCGCACGCCGAGCAGGCGCAGCCGCCGCGTCAGGTCGACGCGCTTCAGGCATTCGCCGGCGGCGCGGCGGATCGTGCGCGCGTCCAGCGTGTGCGCCGGCAGGCTGAGGTCGCGCGTGACGATGCGGAAGTCGTCGAAGCGCAGCTTCACGCCGATGGTGCGGCTCGCGTAGCCCTTGCGCGTCAGGTCGCCGGCGAGTTGCTCGCACAGCTCGGTGAAGATCGCGCCCAGCGCGGCGCGGTCGCGCACCGCGTGCAGGTCGCGCTCGAAGGTGGTCTCGCGGCTGATCGACTTGGGCTCGCTGAAGGTGACGACGGGGCGCTCGTCGCGCCCGTGCGAGGCGGCGTGCAGCCAGGCGCCGTAGCTCCTGCCGAAGTGCTCGATCAGCCAGTGCGGGTCGGCCGCGGCGATGTCGCCGACGGTGTGCAGGCCGAACGACGCGAGTTTCTCGTTCGCCTTCGGCCCGATGCCGTTGACCTTCTTCGCGGCCAGCGGCCAGATGCGCGTCTCGAGGTCGTCGGGGCCGAGCAGCGTCAGGCCGTCGGGCTTGTCGAGCTCGGAGGCGAGCTTGGAGAGCAGCTTGTTCGGCGTCACGCCGATCGAGCAGGTCAGGCCGCCGGTCGCCTCGGCCACCGCGTCCTTCAGGCGCTGCGCCACGGCGCGGCCGGCGTCGCGCTGCGCGCCGGGCACGTCGCTGAGGTCGATGTAGATCTCGTCGACGCCGCGGTCCTCGACCAGCGGCGCGATCGCGCGCACCGCGGCCTTGAACTGTTTCGAGTACTTGCGGTACTCGTCGAAGTCGATCGGCAGCAGCACCGCGTCTGGCGCGAGCCTGGCGGCCTTCATCACGCCCATCGCCGAATGCACGCCCAGCGCGCGCGCCTCGTAGGTGCTGGTGGTGATGACGCCGCGGCCGGTGTAGTCGCGCATCAGCGCGTAGCGGCGCGTGCCGTCGGCACGCAGCACCGGCTGGTGGCGCCGGCCGCCGCCGATCACGACCGGCCGGCCGCGCAGGTCGGGGTAGCGCAGCAGCTCGACCGACGCGTAGAACGCGTCCATGTCGAGGTGGGCGATCAGACGCCGGGGGGCCGCGGGCATACGCCGGATTGTGGCGTGACGCTGTGCTTTTGTACAGTGTCCGGAGTCGGTGGCGCGGCGCGGGCTGCCACAATTCGCGCCAACCGCCGTCGGTTGTCGCAGGAGTCGTCAGTGCAGGGCGTTGAAGTCGCGAACGTGGACACGGCGCAGATGCGCCGCGCCGGCCGCGAGCTGCTCTCGCTCGCGCTGATCGACGCGCGCAACCACAGCCTGCGCTGGGCCGCGGCGTTCGAGGCGGCGCCGGTCGGCGCGACGCCGCTGCTGCGGGCGCTGGGCCGGCTCGGCTGGTTCCAGGAATACTGGATCGGCCGCAACATGCAGCGCCAGCGCGGCGAGCACTGCGACGCCACGCGGCCCAAGCTCGCGTCGATCCTGCCCGGCGCCGATGCGCTGTTCGAGGCGGCCGTCGCGCCGACGTCGCGTCGCGATGCGCCCCCGCCGCCGGACCTGCAGACCGTGCGCCAGTACCTGGTCGACACGCTCGAGACCACGCTCGAACTGCTCGACGGCGCGGCCGACGACGACGACGCGCTGTATTTCTACCGCCTCGCACTGCTGCGCGAGGATGCCTGCGTCGAACACTTCGCGGTGCTGTCGCAGGCGCTGGGTTTCGACACCGGCCTGCTCGCCGCGCCGCCGGTGCGGCCGGTGCGCGAGCCGCTGCTGTTCCCGGCGACGCGCTTCCAGCTCGGCAGCGCACCCGGCGGCCTGGTGCCGGACCGCGAGAAGTGGGTGCACGAGGTGGCGCTGCCCGAGTTCGAGATCGACGCCCAGGCCGTGAGCTGGGCGCAGTACGGCGAGTTCGTCGAGGACGGCGGCTACGACGACCGGCGCCACTGGAGCGACGCCGGCTGGGCCTGGCTGCAGGCGGAAGGCCGGCGCACCCCGCGCTATGTCGACCAGATGCGCCAGGGCGTGCTGCAGCAGCGCTTCGGGCGCCTGGTGCGCGTGCCGCTCACGCAACCCGCGCTGCATGTCGGCTGGTTCGAGGCCGACGCGTGGTGCCGCTGGGCGGGCCGGCGCCTGCCCGGCGAGGCCGAATGGGAGGCGGCGGCGGTCCAGGGCGCGACGCGCGGCTTCCGCTGGGGCGAGGTGCGCGAGTGGACCGCCGGCACGCTGCGGCCGTACCCGGGGGCGGGCGCGGCATCGCCGGGCCAGGCGGTCGAGACGATCGCGCACGGCGAGCCGGCCGCACGCGTGCTGCGCGGCGCCTCGTTCGCGACGCGCGGCCGGCTGCGCCACGAGAAGGCGCGCCACGCCGCGGCGCCGGGCGACGACGAGGGCTTCTGCGGCTTCCGAAGCTGCGCGATCTGAGGCGCCTGCGCCGGCCCGGCGCGCGACCATAGGGAAACCCCGTGCTGTGCGCCGGGCGATCGTGCTCGAACAATGGCTCGAGCGTCGGACCCTTGCGCCGGCCTTGATCACCCCGCTTCCACAGGAGACCACCGTGAGCGTTCCCATGTCATTGACCGTCAACGGACAGGCCGTCAGCGCCGATGTCGACCCCCGCATGCTGCTGGTGCAGCTGATCCGCGAGACCCTGCAGCTCACCGGCACCCACGTCGGCTGCGACACCGCGCAGTGCGGCGCCTGTACCGTGCACCTGAACGGCCGTGCGGTGAAATCGTGCTCGATGCTGGCGCTGCAGGCGCAGGGCGCGCAGATCACGACGATCGAGGGGCTGGCGCAAAACGGAACAATGCATCCGATGCAGCAGGCGTTCCGCGAATGCCATGGCCTGCAGTGCGGCTTCTGCACGCCGGGGATGGTGATGTCGGCGGTGCAGCTGCTGGCCGACAACCCGAAGGCCAGCGAAGCCGAGATCCGCGAGGGCTTGGACGGCAACATCTGCCGCTGCACCGGCTACCAGGGGATCGTCAAGGCGATCCAGTTCTGCCAGTCCGGGGCCAAGGCCACGGCCTAAGGAGCACACACCATGACCGACATGTCCGTTCCCCCCATGACCAGCCCGATCGGCCAGTCGCTGAAGCGTCGCGAAGACGAGCGCTTCCTGACCGGCGCCGGCCAGTACACCGACGACGTCGTGATGCACGGCCAGACCTACGCCGCGTTCCTGCGCTCGCCGCACGCGCACGCGCGCATCAAGTCCATCAAGCTCGACGCCGCGAAGGCCGCGCCCGGCGTGATCCGCATCTTCACCGGCGCCGACCTGGCCGACGCCAAGGTCGGCGGCCTGCCGTGCGGCTGGCTGATCCACAGCAAGGACGGCTCGCCGATGAAGGAGCCGCCGCACCCGGTGCTGGCGCAGGGCAAGGTGCGCCACGTCGGCGACCAGGTCGCGCTGGTGGTCGCGCAGACGCTGCTGCAGGCGAAGGACGCAGCCGAGCTGATCGAGGTCGACTACGAGGAACTGCCTGCCGTCATCGACATCACCAAGGCCGAGGGCCACGCCGGCCACGTGCACGACGACGTGCCGAACAACGTCTGCTACGACTGGGGCCACGGCAACAAGGACGCGGTCGACGCCGCGTTCGCGACGGCCGCCCACGTCAGCACGCTCGACATCGTCAACAACCGGCTGATCCCGAACGCGATGGAGCCGCGCGCCGTCAACGCGAGCTACACCAAGCACGACGAGAGCTACACGCTGTACGTCGCGAACCAGAACCCGCACGTCGAGCGGCTGCTGATGTGCGCCTTCGTGCTCGGGCTGCCCGAGTCGAAGGTGCGCGTGATCGCGCCCGACGTCGGCGGCGGCTTCGGCTCGAAGATCTTCCTGTACCCGGAAGACGTGGCGCTGGTCTGGGCCAGCAAGCACGTCGGCCGCCCGATCAAGTGGACGGCCGACCGCAGCGAATCGTTCCTGACCGACGCGCACGGCCGCGACCACGTCACGAAGGCCGAGCTCGCGATGGACGCGAAGGGCATGTTCCTGGCGCTGCGCGTCAAGACGATCGCGAACATGGGCGCGTACCTCTCGACCTTCGCGTCGAGCGTGCCGACGATCCTGTACGCGACGCTGCTGGCCGGCCAGTACAAGACGCCGGCGATCTACGCCGAGGTCAAGGCGGTGTTCACGAACACCGCGCCGGTCGACGCCTACCGCGGCGCGGGCCGGCCCGAGGCCACCTACGTGGTCGAGCGCATGGTCGAGCAGGCGGCGCGCGACATGAAGATGGACCCGGCCGCGATCCGGCGTCAGAACTTCATCACCGAGTTCCCGTACGCGACGCCGGTCGGCCTGACCTACGACACCGGCAACTACGAAGCGCATCTCGCGAAGGCGATCGACATGGCCGACGTCGCCGGTTACCCGGCGCGCAAGGCGGCGTCGGCGGCCAAGGGCAGGAAGCGTGGCCTGGGCTACAGCTGCTACATCGAGGCCTGCGGCCTCGCGCCGTCCAACATCGCCGGGGCGCTCGGTGCGCGCGCCGGCCTGTTCGAGGCCGGCGAGGTGCGCGTGCACCCGACCGGCACCGTGACGGTGTTCACCGGCTCGCACAGCCACGGCCAGGGCCACGAGACCACGTTCGCGCAGGTCGTCGCGGCCAAGCTCGGCATCCCGGTCGAGAACGTCGAGATCGTCCACGGCGACACCGGCCGCGTGCCGTTCGG
>JAYSLR010000267.1:0-1800 GCA_043725365.1 Rhizobacter sp.
CAACCGAGCACGTTGAGGATCATTTGCTGTCGAAGCTGTGGGCACCGTCCCAGCCGGCGGGCGGGGGCATGGCGCGGTAGTGAGCGGTGCGCTCGCCGAGCTGGCGGTACAGGCCCGCCAGGGCCGAATCGGCGAACCCCGTGTGCAGCGCCTGCAGGTGGGCCTGCGCATCCTGCCAATGTTGCAGCCGGTGGGCGTCGAGCGCAAGCTGCCAAAGTCGCGCTTCCTCCTGCATCTGCGGGGTCGATTCGGCCGGGGTGGCGACGGGCGTGAAAAGCGTCACGGATTCGCGCTTGCCCTTGACGCGGACCCGGTCGACCTCGACCCAGCGCCAGCCGGGCGCCGCAGCGCCCGGGTCGGGGTCGCCGGCGGCGCGGCGCGTCGCCTCGCCGGCCAGGATAGTCACGCCGTAGTGGCGCGTCAGGCCCTCGATGCGCGCGGCCAGGTTCACCGCGTCGCCGATCACCGTGTAGCTGCGCCGCATGCTGGAGCCCATGTCGCCGACGCAGACGGTGCCGGTGTTCAGCCCGATTCCCAGGCCGATCTCGGGCTGGCCGCGTGCGCGCCGTTCGGCGTTCAGCGCGGCCAGGCGCTGCGTCATCGCGAGCGCGGCGCGGGTGGCGTGCGCGGCGTGCGCCGCATCGGCCAGCGGCGCGCCCCAGAACGCCATGATCGCGTCGCCGATGTACTTGTCGAGCGTGCCGCGGTGGGTGCGGATCGCCGCGGTCATCGCCGAGAAGAAGCTGTTGACGAGGCTGCGCACCTCCTCGGGCGGCAGCTGCTCGGCGGTGCGCGTAAAGTCGCGCATGTCGCAGAACATCACGGTGAGTTCGCGGTTCTCGGCGCGCATGTCGTAGCGCGCCGGGTCGCGCGCCATCTCTTCGACGAGCTCGGGCGGCACGTAGCTGCCGAACAGGCGCGCCAGCGAGCGCCGGCTGCGCCCTTCGACGACGTAACCCCAGACGCTGGTGCCGACGTAGATCGCCGCGGCCAGCAGCAGCGCCGAGGCGAGCGGCAGCAGCAGGCCCTCGGCGCGGTAGGCCCACAGGTTGACCGCGACGAGCCCGGCGACGAGCCCGAGCGCGAGCTGTGCGCCGCGCGCCGCGCGCAGCCGCGGCAACCCCCCGCCGAGCAGCGCGGCCACGAGCAGCAACTGCAGCACCTCGAAAGGGCTGGCCCAGTCGGGCTGCGCCGGCAGGCGGCCGTCGAGCAGGCCCGACAGCAGGTTCGCGTGCACCTCGGCGCCGGGGAAGACGTCGGCCACCGGCGTGGCGCGCTGGTCGTAGACGCCGGGCGCGCTGCTGCCCACCAGCACGAGCTTGCCCTTCAGGTGATCGGGCGCGACGCGCTGCATCAGCAGGTCGCTGGCCGAGACGTACTCGAACGAGCCGCCGCGCGGCCCGCCGGGCCCGCGAAACGGCACGCGCGCCTGGACCCGCGCGTCGACGGGAATCGCCTGGTGCTGCGTGCCCTGCTCGAGCAGCACACTCTGCAGCGCGTCGTAGTCGCGCGGCAGCCAGCGCTCGGTCGCGAAGCCGGGGCGCACCTGCGGGCCGCCGGTGTAGACGCGGTACATCGCCAGCGCGAGCGCCTCGTAGTGGCGGCCGTCGAGCTGCGCGATCAGCGGCACCGCGCGCACCAGCCCGTCGGGGTCGGGCACGTTGTTGAAGAAGCCGGCGGCCGGCGCCGCACGCGCGAAGGGCGGCAGGTTGGCGGCGTAGCCGTCCCAGCGCGTGAACGCGATCGGCCGGCCCTGCAGCAGCGCGGCGTCGAACGCCGGCGCCGGCAGCACGCCGACGC
>JAYSLR010000268.1:0-1726 GCA_043725365.1 Rhizobacter sp.
CACCGGCAGGCGGTGGCGGTAGATGCGGTGCGGCGCGGGCGAGGTCATGCGGGTCGGTCGGCGGGTCGGTGGAGTTCTTACGCTGCGCTGATTTCAACCGCGGCGCTCATTGCATCGGCGTCATCCGCGCCTCGGGGCGCATCAGCACGCGCGCCTCCGATCTCAGCCCGGTCACGATGCGGTGCGCGGCGAAGCTGTTCTGCGTGTCGGGCTCGAGTGCGGCGATCACCAGGTTCGCGAGCGGCTGGTCCAGGCCGATGTAGTAGCTGCCGGCGCCCACGTCGATCAGCGCCGGCACCAGGTCGACCCCGAGCTTCAGGATGCCGCCGGCGTCGGCGATGCTGCCGCGCACGTCGGCGCGCGCGGCGAGCTCGCGCGCGGTCTCGGCATAGGTCTCGCCGCGCAGCGAACCCGCCTCGTCCAGGCGCTGCACCTGCACGCCGAGCGCGCGCAGGCGCAGCGCCGCGTCGACCTGGTCGGCGCCCAGCCAGTAGCCGCAGGGCCGCGCGCGGCGCTTCAGCGGCTTCAGCTCGAGCGCCGAATTCCAGGTGACGGTGACGGTCTTGTCGGCACCGGTCAGCGCATCCAGCATGCGCAGGTCGTACTCGCTGGGGGTCGCGGCCGCCTCGACGACCGCCTCGCCCTGGCAGGCCTGGGCCGACACGTCGGCGGCGACGAAGCGGCGCAGCTTCTGCAGGTCGTCGGCGTGCGCGGCGGCACTGCGCAGCAGGCTGCCGATCGCGGTGAGCTGGGTCTGCACGCGGCGCGCGAGGTGCGCCCGGCCGAGGTCGCTGCCGCGCGTCTCGACCAGGAAGCTGACGGCGTTGCGCAGCCCGTAGACGTTGCGCCCGGTGTCGGGCTGGACGCCGCCCATCGACACCTTCCGGTCGGCCGGATCGGCCGAGGTCGTGTAGTACCACTCCTCGCTCAGGCCCCGCGCCTTCAGGGCCTGCAGCAGCGGCTTGCGGAACCACTCTTCCGAGGCCTTGGTCACGAATTCGGGCAGGTCGGCCGTCATCGCGTACTGGCTCAGCGCGTCGAAACGCTGCACCGCGCCGAACTTCTGCAGGTACGGGCCGATCGCCACGAACTCGTGAGCGTCGACCACCACGGCCGGGTCGAACTCGCGCGCCAGCTGCGCGACGGCCTGCGCCTCCGGCGTGCGCAGCAGCAGGTGGTCGCGGTTCGCGTCGATGCCGCTCGCGGTCAGGCGCCGGCCCGTCGCGGCGCCATCGGGGTTGGCGCGCGGCAGCATCACGACATCGACCTGGTCGAGCACCGCCGCGAGCGGCGCACCGCCCGCGAGCTCCTGCGCGATCACGATCAGCGCCTCGGCGCCGGCCGGTTCGTCGCCATGCTGCTGGCCGATCAGCAGCACGGTCGGGCGCGCCGGCGCCGCGGTCACGCCGGTCGCGGCGAGCGCCACCGGCGCGCGGCTGAAGTACAGCGCATCGAGCGGGATGCCGGTCTGCGAACTGCCGACCTGCAGCAGCCGCACCGTCGTCGCACCGGCGCGCCCGTCGCTGTCGCGGGCCAGGCCGCGCAGCAGCGTGCGCAACTCGGCATTGCTGGTGAAGCCCGGGTGGCCCGGCTCGAAGGCCGGCGTGCGAAAACCGATGGCCGGATCGGGGAAGCGCGCGGCGACCGCGGCGCTCTCGACCTGCGGTGCCGGCGCCGGGGCCGCCGCAACCGGCGCTGGCGGCCATGCCGGCGCGCTCACCGGTGG
>JAYSLR010000269.1:0-11315 GCA_043725365.1 Rhizobacter sp.
TCCACAGCATCCACGGCGGCCAGACGCAGGCCGCCTACAGCATCGGCCTCACCCATGCGCAGGCGATGCGCTACATCGTGCTGCCGCAGGCGCTGCGCCGGATGGTGCCGGCGCTGGTCAACGAGGGCGTGACCCTGGTCAAGGATTCTTCGCTGGTGTCTGCGATCGGCCTGGCCGAGTTGGCGCTGGCGGCGCGCACCGTGGCCGGCGCCTATTCGCGCTACTGGGAGCCGTACCTGTTCATCTCGGCGATCTATCTCGTGATCACCTTGACCCTGTCGACACTGGCGCGGCGGCTCGAAGCGCCGGCCCACGTGCGGGGACGGTAAGAGCCGCGACCTGTTAGACCTGTCAGGTGCCACGTGCAGCGGAATTCGATACGCTAGCCGCGAGCCGGGCGGGTGGGCTTTTGCGGACTGCGTTTCAATCGCCTCGCGGCGAGACTGGATCGGTGTCTTGCCGCGCCTCAGGATTCGAGAGGACGAGTTGAGTACCGAACGACGCCAGACCCCGTGCTGTATCTCAGCTTATTCGGCCACCTCTCGGTCGCCCGATGCGACGGCGACGTCAGATCGCGGGCGGTGGCCATCTCCGGCCGCCCGGGCGGCCTGCTCGCCTACCTGGCGTTGTCGAAAGGGCGCTTCTTCACCCGCAACGAGCTGATCACCACCCTTTGGTCAGACCAGCGCGACGCGATCGGCGTCGGCACTTTCAACACCACTCTCTGGCGCCTGCGCAAAGCCCTGGAGCAGCCCCCACTCGCACAAGGCGAGATCGTGGTGTGCGATCGGCGCGGCATCGTCGGACTGCCAACCGACGCGCAGTTGCAACTCGACGTGGATGACTTCGAGCGCCTCGTCGCGCCTTCGTTACGCAAGCCGATGGAACACCTGGGCGAGTCCGACATCGCCAACCTGCGGCACGGCGTCAGCTTGTATCGGGACGACATCCTGATCGGTTTCTCCGACGACTGGGCCTTGCGGGTGCGCGAGATGCACCGTCGCATGATGCTCAATGCACTCGGCCGCCTGATGCAGCTGAGTGTGCTCAGCCAGGACCACCCGGGTGCGATCCGGTACGCACAGGACATTCTCGACCGCGACCCGTTGCGCGAGGACACTCACCGCGAGCTGATGCGTCTGTTCATCGTCAGCGGACAGCGCGCGATGGCGCTGCGTCAGTTCGAGCTGTGTCGCTCCGCGTTGCGCAAGGAGCTGGCGATCCAGCCCATGCGCGAGACGCTGGCTGTCTACCAGCAGATTGCCGACAGCGCGATAGGGTGGGGTGGCGAGGAGATCGCGACGCCGGCTCACGATCCGAGCCACGGCGCCCTGCTCGGCCTTACGTCGGGCGGTGCCGCGCAGCCGATGAACCGCGCGGCGCGGCAGTTGATCGAGAACGCGCGACGCTATCTGGCCCAGGCCGACGCGCAATTGCAGCAAAGCCTGCCGTTCTTCGACGACGACGTTCCTCGGCAGCCGCACTAGCGAACCTTGCTTCGCCGCCCGCGACGGCGGTCCGGGTGCTCGGCGGGAGCCGGTCCTGGCTAGTGAGCACGGGCCGGCGCAGGCGCAGGCGCAGGCGCACGTGCAGGTGCAGGCGTCGGTGCCGGTGTTGCCGGGTTGCTGCCCGGTGCGGGAACGTGCAGCGGCTCGCTCGACATCGCCGGCAGGGTCGCGCTGCGCACCGCCGCGTCGACGCCGCTGCGACGCGATTCCTCGCTGGTACGCGCACCCGCCAGACGCTCGCTGTTGGCGCGGCTCGCTGCGGCCTCGGCTTCATGGTCGGGATTCAGGCTCGCGGCGCGAACGCGGTCGGCCTGCGCCTGGGCCGCGAGGCGGTTGAGCGGTACCGCGTCGGTGTGGAAATGCAGTTCGACCGACGAGTTGAGGTCGGCGCTGGTGTTGATTTCTTCGCTGCCCTGCTGGCGATCGGTGTTGACGAAGGCAATGGTGTTCTCGACATCCGCGCTCACGCCCCATGCGCCGATGCCGAAGCTGCCGCCGGCGCGGATGCGGTTGGTCATGCTGTTCTGGCTCGCATGATCGCGCGACGCGGCGCTGCGCGTGTCGATGTGGAAGCGCATCGCCGCGTTGATCTTGCCGGCGTCGATGATGATGCGCTGCATTCCCATCTGCACCATGGTCGCGAGCATCTGCTGGCGTTGACGGGCCTGTTGACGACGAGCCAGCGGCACCAGGGCTTCCGGGCTGCTGGCGTTGAACTCTTCCTGCGGCGCCACGCCGAGCGC
The DNA here is from genome assembly GCA_043725365.1 of Rhizobacter sp. Taxonomy (GTDB): domain Bacteria; phylum Pseudomonadota; class Gammaproteobacteria; order Burkholderiales; family Burkholderiaceae_C; genus LMDS01. The sequence goes on from JAYSLR010000269.1 coordinate 2,252, forward strand.
GGCGCGCAGGCCGTCGGCCGCCGGCATGCTGGCGCCCGCCTTCAGCCGCAAGCGCGGTGGCTCCGCGTCCTGTGGGTCCGGTGGCGGCTCACCGGGATCGGGCGGCTCGGGCAGGTCCATCTCGAACGCATCGGGAAAGTGGTCGACCAGCCAGGCGCGCACCTGGATCTCGCTGGTCTGCGTCTGCTCGAAGCCGGCCGCGGTGCTGGACACCGCGTTGAGCAATTGCAGGTACTGCTGCATCTGCGCCTGGCTCGAATCGTTCATCGCCTTGAACACGCCGTTGAGCAGATCGGTGACGAAGCGCGGAAACGAAATCGCCTCCAGCGTGTCGCGGGTGGTCTGGCCAATCTGGCGCGTCGCCGCGCCGAAATCGGGCTGGTTCGCCAAAGCGCGGGCGAGCGAAGGCGCGGCGTCGATCGCCGCCTGTGCCGCATGCTCGTCGGCGATGCAGTCCGCCGCCAGCTGTGCCACGCGCACCATCGCCTGCGCGAGACCACGGCGATCCTCGGCATTCAGGTCCTTGTAGCTGCGCGTGCCGGCCAGCACATCGCGGACCGCGACGCGCAACCAGGGCGGAGGGTTGGCGGCTCCAGTGGGCGGCGCACCCGACGACACGCTAGGCGGCGCCGGCGCCAACGCCACTGTATTCATGGCCAGTCTCGGCACTCATCAGCCAGCGTTGCGCATCGGCGATCAGGCTTTGCAGCGCCGCGGCGCGGGGGTCGACGACGAAGCGCTGCGCGGCCGCCTGCGCCAGCCACCGCAGCACCGCCGCACCGGCTTGCGCGCGTTCGGCGAGCGTGCGTGCGCGCCCCCCGGTGCCGCCACGCGCGCGCTCGCCCAACTCCAGCAGACCGTAGAAGTCGCGCACCGCGAAGGCGGTCTGCAAGGCGCGCTGCGACAGCAGTTGCACGGCCGCCCGGGTCTGCGCCAACAGGTCGGGCGCACCGATCAGCGGCGCGCCCTCCAATCGCGTGGCGCACAGATCGAGCAGCGCCACCGCGGCCTGCTCCAGGCCGACTTCTTCGCGGATGTCGTGCCGCCCCGCGTTGTCGGCCAACGCCACCAGCGTCCGGCACAGGCGGCGCATGGCGGGCTCGAAATCGCGCGGGTCGAACACCAGACCCAGCAGATGCGAACGCTCGTCGGCGCTCAAGCGCTCGCGCCGCGTGCGCCAGTACTGTTGCAAGGCCTGGCCGTGATCGGGCAGTGGCACCGTGATCGCGCCACTGGCCCACAGGCCGGCCACCGTTTCGGCCGCTTGCAGAAGCCCGGCCTGATCGAGGCCGTAGACCCAATACAGCGCCGGCAGCGCCGACAGCACACCGGCGTCGCGCGGCGGCACTTGCGGTTCGGGCAGGCTGATGTCGCCCAGCGACGCCAGCGCGAGCGCGACGATCTGCGGCTGCCAACCCTGGGCGTCGTACAACGCGAGCGCCAGCGCGATCGCATCCGGGTCGGCCGCGAGCGGCTGCGGGTTCGCGGGCGGCGGCGCTGCCGTCGGCCAGGCAGGCCGCGACTCGATCGGAACGAGGATGGCGGCTTGCATCGCGGCCTCTCACGCCCCCGCGCGCACCGGTGCCGCATTCGCCGCCGGCGCGTGGGCGGCAGCCGGCGGACGCGGCGGGTTCGGGTCGAAGGGCGTCGCATTGCCCTGGATCGACGCGATCATTCCCGGCGACGCCAGCTTTTCCATCGGGAAATAGTCGCTCTTGAAATTGACCCGCACCTCGCCGGTCAGTTTCGCCTTCAGCTCGGCCTTGGACTCGCTGGTCTCGTCCACCGACGAGGCCACCGTCGTCACATGACTTTGCTCGTTCTCGTTGACAGTGGCGGCGCCGCCCCAGGGCATCGCGAAGCCGCCTGCGGAGGTGTTCGTGTTGCGGCTCAGTTCGCTGTCGTACAGCGAGGCGCGTGCACGCCGCTGCGCCTGGTCGCTGGCGCGGAAGTCGAACATCACCTTGGCGTTGATCAGTCCGTCGGTGACGACGATGCGGTTGATGCCCAGCAGCACCATCGACGACAGCATCTGCTGGCGCATGCGCGCCATCTGCAATCGCGCCGCGCCGACGAGGCGGGTTTCCTGTTCGGGATCGGAGAGGTCGGTGATCGGCTTGAGCAATTGCTGCTCGTGGTTGATGCGGGCCAGGCCGGCATCGCTGTCTTCGCCCTTCATCGCCAAGCGCGGTCCCGAACCCTCCTCGCCTTCCATGTCGATGGACAGGATGTCGGGGTATTTGTCGGCCAACCAGTCGCGCGCGTTGTTGTGGCTGATGTTGTCCTGCGCGAACTGGTCCACTGTCTGCGCCACCGCCTTCAACAGCTTGCCATAGGCCTCCATCTGCTGGATCGACGCGGTGACGATGGCCTGGAACACGTTTTGGATCAGCCCGCCGACAAACTTGGGGAAATCGACCGCGCCGACCAGGTTCTTGAATTCCTGGGTGCCTTGCTGCAAGGCGCCTGCCTTGAAATCGGCACCGGCAAAGGTCCCGAGCTTGCCCGAGGCCTTGCCCTTCGCATCGTCAACGGCGCCAGCCAATGCCTGCGCCGGCGCATCGTTCGTCGCACCCGGCAGCGCCAGTTCCTTCACCAGCTGCGGGTTGGCGAACTCCTCGCGCGCCAGGCCCTGCGGGTTGGCCATGAAGGCGGCCACCCGAACCATGGTCTGCGCGATGTCCCGCTGCTGCTCGGCCGACAACCCCTGAAAACCCGGCGACTGCGCCAGCAAAGCACGCACCCGGGGGCGCACGGCCTCCAGCGTGGCATCGTCCAGGCCGCGCTGCGGAGCGGCGACGAGCGCGGCCTCGGATGCCATGGTGTGTCCCTTCGGCCGGGGTGATCAGGCGGCGGCGCGTGCGGGAGCCGGAGCGGCCGGGGTCGGTGCGGCAGCAGGGCTCGCCGCGAGCGCGGCGGGTCGTTGCGGCCGACCCGCCATCGTCTTGACCATGCCGGGCTGCGCATTCATCTGGATCGCCGCGATGTTCTCGGGGTTCGCCATTTTCTCCAGCGGCAGGTAGTCGCTCTTGAAGTTGACCTCGACGTCGCCGAGCAACGAAGCCTTGCTTTGCAGCGACGAATCGTCGGCCAGGTGCGAGGTGTTCATGAGCGTGATCACCGGCTTCTCGGAGTACTTGTAGGTGCCCTTGCTGTAGTAGCCGGCACTGTCGCTGGAGACCGAACCGTCCTTGTCACGCGAATAGTTGCCGCCCTTGGAGCCGCTGTCGTACTCGCCTTCCGAGCTGCTGGTCTTCTGCAGGTTGCCGTATTGGTCCTTTGCGTAGTCGAACTGGGTGGCGCTTGCCTGGTAGCGGCGGTTGTCCTTCGCCTGGAAGTCGAACATCACCTTGGCCTTGATCTTGCCGTCGGTGACGACGATGCGGTTGATGCCCATCATCACCATGGTCGCGAGCAGTTGCTGGCGGCCGGTGGCGAGCTGGGTTTGCGCCGCCGGCACGAGCAAGGCTTCGACCAGTTCGTCATCGATCTTGGTGATCGGTTTGTCCAACGGCAGCGTCGCATTGACGCGTGCCATCGCCTGCTGCTCGTTGACACCTTCGCGCAGGGTCACGCGCGGCCCGGCGGGCGCCGCGTCACCGAAGCCGCCGCCGAAGGGGTCGTCCGCCCCCGGCATCTGCAACTGAAAGAAGTCGGGGAACTGTTCGACCAGGTGGTCGCGGCCCTGGTTGGCCGTCGTGTTCTCGTCGCGGAACTGATTCAGGCTTTTCGACACGTCGGCCACCAGCTTGCCGTAGGCCTCCATCTGCTCGATCGAGCTCTTGACGATCGAATGGAACACGCCTTCGATCAGACCACTCACGAAGCCCGGAAAGTTAACGCCCTGGATCAGCGCGATCGCCTGCTCGACACCGGTGCGCACCGCCTGGCCGAACTGCGGCTGGTTCTTGGCGAGGGTCGCCCCGGGAGCGGCCTGCGCGAGAGCGAGCACCTCGCGACTCATGTGCTGCGGCGCCACCCGCATGCCCGGCTCGGCCAGGAAAGAGCTGACTTGCACCAGGTCGCGCGCGAGCTCTTTGCGCTTCTCCTCCGGCAGCTCAACGTAGGCAGGGCTCCTCTCGAGGAGCGAGCGCACCGTGGCGCGCGCGGCGTCCAAGGTCTCGGGGCTGACCTGGGGCTTGTTGGCATTGGGCGACATCAGGATCTCCTCGATCGGCGTCGGTAAAGCTCGCTGCGGCTAGGCCGCGTCGCGCTGCAGCAGTGTGTCGCGCAGCTCGAACTCGATCGGCCGCACATACAGGCTGATGCGCGCCGCCGATTTCGGCGTGACGCGCACCGAGAGCACCGAGAAGTTGCCACCTTCCTGCGCCTCGTCGACACCGAAGGCGCCGAGCCAGCGCTCCAGCGCCACGAGCTGGCGCGGGCGCTCCGCCAGGCCCAGGCGCAGCAGGTCGAGAAAGCGTGCCGGCAAATCGGGCAGCGCCGCCAGCAGCACCTCGAGCTTGAGCTCGATGCCGCTTTGCGTCTCGCGCAAGCCGATCAGCACTGCGCCTTGCGGCAACTCGAAGCGGCCACCGAGCGCCACGCCGACCGTGCGCATCAGGCTCGGCAGCTGGTGCCCGATGCCGAGGTGGTTCATCAGCGGCCCGAGGTTGTTGAGGCTCAGCGCGCCGCGGTGCATGAAGGTCACGCGCTGGCTGCCGGTGTCGCTTTTGCAGCCGATCGACGTGAAGATCGGCGCCAGGCCGGGCATGACCTCCATCGCCTCGCCGGTGATCCGCGCGAGCGACGGCGACAGTGCCTCGATCTGCTGCGGCGCGAGTTCGTAGTAGACCTTGGCCGCGTACAAGCCGTCTTCGTCGAACGCACTGCCGAACCAGGCGCCGTAGTTCATCCACCCGAGTCCGGACAAGCCGCGCCACGCCTCGCTGCGCGCATCGAACCAGCGCAGCGCATCGCGGCCGAACGCCGGCGAGATCAGGCGGCGCATCTCGCGCGTCGCCTCGTCGCGCCGCGCCACCGGCGACGCATCGGGCCCGAGCGGCTCGATCGTGAAGCGCAGCACCTGCGGCTCGGTCTCGGAGAACGAGGGCTCGTAGGGCACGGCCCCCGGCGCGAGCCGGTTGTAGGCGTAGCGCGCGTCGTCGTCGGGCTGCGAGAAGCTGCGCTGGATCAGCCCGTCGACATAGGGCATCGGGTCGCACACGCCCAGGGCGCGCGATGCCGCCTGCAGCGAACGCACGACGTGCTGCGACATCGGCGTCGTGCTTCGGTCAGTGGCACTCATGGGGACTCTCCTGCAGTCAATGGATCAAGGTGGCAAGGCGTCACGCCGGCAGTCTGATGCCCGCCGCGTCGAGCGCATCGCGCGCCATCTGCGGCATGCCCCCGATCGGCCGGCTGCCGCCGATCGGCGATTCGATCGGCTGCGAGTACTGTTCGACGCTCGCGTCCTGCACGCCGCCCACCGCCAGCCACTGCTCGCAGGCATTGACGAGATCCCAGTCGCTCGGCTCGACCGTCGGGTTGTGGTCGGCGTTGAGGCTGCGCAGTTGCGGGTTGACGATCTGGTCGACCAGCAGCACCGGCCCGGCGACGTCGGACAGGCGCTGCACGTGGTTCGCAATCCAACGGATGACGATGGCGCCGGCGCGCGACTGGGTGCGGAAGCGCTGCGTGTTGCGTGCCCCGCCGAGGTAGTTGGCGTTGACGAGCTCGATCACCTGCCACATGTCGCGGGCACCGAACACGTTGCGCAGGTCCGGATCGGTCAGCAAGTCGCGGAACTCTAGGATCGACTTCTGGATCTCGGTCGCCGCGAAGTAGGCAATGCCATAGCCGTTGCGCGACAGGTTTGCGCCGAGGTCGCGGCCCGCCTTGCGAACCTGCTCCTGCGACACCGACATCGGCAGGGTGGTGCGCAGCAGCCGGTCGACGGTGAGCTGGCGCGCGAAGCTCGACACCGCCGACACGAAGCGCAGCCACAGTTCGTTGAAGTCGCGATTCGGCTCGCCCACGTTCGGGTTGCCGCCGGGCGCACCGAAGCAACGGAAGTACAGGTCGCGCCGTTCGCTTTCGGTGATGCGCTCGGCCGCCTTCTGGTAGTACTTGTAGAGGTAGTCGCCGACACGCCCGCGGCCCAGCGGCAGCAAGCCTTGGCGGAACAGTTCGACGATGCGCTCGACCACCTGGTACATGCGCATCTCTTCGAGCTGGTAGGAGAAGTAGATCGCCTGGACGGCGTTCAGGTTCTCCTTGACGATGTCGATGTCGACCGCCTCTTCGAGATCGGGCAGGTTGATCTCCAGCGCGGATGGCGGCGCGCCGTCGACTGCACCGGTCAGCAGGTTGAAGGCACTTTCGAGCCGGCTCGACAGCCAGGTGTCGTTGGCCGTGACGCGGTCGGAGACCAGCCGGCGCACGATCTGCGCCAGCGTGCGCGCGGACAGGGCGTTGACCTTCTCGTCGCCGCCCGGCACCTGCTTCTGTGTCACCGCAACGCGATGGGCGATCGACGCGTCGGGCGTGATGGAACCGATGATCGAGGCGTTCAGCGAGCCCTGATCGATCTGGCTTTGCACCGTGACGACCGAGCGTTCCTTGAACAAGGCATAGGCGGCGTTGAACAGATCGACGCTCTGCCGGTACTCGCCCTGCGCTTCGGCGATGCTGCGCACGAAGCGCGCGTTCGTCGGGTCGGTGATGTTGTCGAGTTCGAGCAACCCGCACACCGACGCGATCTCGCGTTCGTTCACGCCCAGATCGGCGTGAAGCGACGTCTGCTGCGACCCGAACAGGCCGTACTTCAGGACGTACTCGGGGTCCGGGCCGTTGACCAGTTGGTCCCAGGTCCTGCGTGCCACCTGCGAGGCCACGGTGCGATAGAACTCGTCGACGGTGACGTCCGAGTCCAGCTTCAGATCCAACTGCGTGAGCTCCTTCACCTGGTCGGCGCTCAGGCCGCCCGAAGTTGCACTCGTGTTCGCGATGGTTCGCAGACAATCCGCGCGGGCTTTGAGTTGGGCTCGCGCCTGCAGTTCACGTTCGGCGAGGTCGATCAGCAAGATGCGGTTCATGGCTTGGCCTCCTAGGGGCGGGTTGGAAGGAACAGAGACGGCGCCAGCGCCTGGGAGTGGAATTGCGGGCGTGGCAAACGTGCCGTGGACCGCCGTGGCGGACGGAGGGGAAAGGTTGGCCGAGGCCGCAGGGCCGCGCGGCGCTGCCCGCGGTTGTGCCGCAGCGTCGTCGATGCTCGTGGCTTTGCGCGCAGGGCGTGGCGGCGGCGAGGGGTTTGCTTTCTTCACCATGGCAGCTCCTTCATCGGACTAGGCCAGCGCGTGTTCCTCGCGCACAGACGGTTTCAGGGGTTCGTCGACATCGCGGTCAACGGCGCTGTCGAGCGCGCGTAGGGCGCCCCACACATCGAGGACACCGGCGCCACAGCCTTCGGTGTCGGCGCGGCCATGCGGCCGGCAGCTTTGCATCAGCAGGCCGCGCACATCGGCGCTGTCGAGCGGCCAGGCACGCGAATCGGCGCGCGCGACGATCAAGGCGCATGCCGCGCTGACGAAGGGCGCCGCGAAGCTGGTGCCGCTGGCGCGTTGCAAGACATCGCCTTGCCCGCCCAGGCCGCAGGTCCAGATGCCCTCGCCGGGTGCGCACAGCGCCACATGCTCGCCCCGCGTGGAAAAGCGCGCCGGTTCGCCGCGCGAGTTGACCGCACCGACGGCGATCACGCCGTCATGCGCAGCCGGGAAGTAGCGTTCGGCCAGGCCGCTGTTGCCGCTGGCCGCCACCAGGATCACGCCGCGCGCCAGCGCATAACGCACGACTTCGAGGTGCGGCAACGCGCCGCCCGGCGGCAACTGGCCTTCGGCAGTGCCGAAGCTCATGTTGATGACCTTCACGCCCAGGTCGACCACCCGCTTCATGCCAGCGTCGATGTTGGCGATGGAGCCGACGCCGACGCGGCGCGTGCCGGCTATCGCGGTGCCCAGCACACGCACCGGCAGTAGGCTGCACAGGCCCGCCGCACCGGGCGGCAAATCGAGCCCGTCGGCGCGCAGGATGCCGGCACAGCCGGTGCCGTGTCCGACGTCGTCGATCGGGTCTTCGTCGCGGGCGCGGTTGTCGCCAACGAGTTCGAGGCCGCCCAGGGTCAGCGGGTCGAGGTCGACGGTGTCGAAACCACGGCGCATGGCCGCCGCCGGCAAGGCCCGGTGTTCCAGGAACACGCCGGTGTCGGCCAGACCGATGATCACCGCCGCGTCACCACGGGTGTAGCCCAGCGCTTGCGGCAGGCGGATCAGTTCACGCGCGGCCCACGCCTCTTGCGGGTCGTAGGCGGGTGCGCCGAGACTCGTCGCGTGAGCCGGGTGGGAGGCTCTGGTGTCCAGCGGCGCGAAGCTCAGGTGTTCGACCAGTGCGCTGTCCACCGAAGGCACCTGACGCAGCGCCTTCACCAGGTCGTGCAGTGCCTCGTCCTGCTGGACTTCGACGCGCAGTACACGCGCCACGCCGCTCAACTGTTCGACGTCGTCGAAACGCCGTGCGCCACTGATCGCGGTGCTGCGCGGCTTGCGCGCACTGTGCACGCGCGCGCAGCGCATCGCGCCGCCGTGATGCCGCAGCAGGCGGTCGATCACGCCGCCATCGATGCTGTCGGCCGGTGCCGTGCCATGGTTCGCCACCGCCCGCCAAGCGGGAATGTGCTCGGGCATCTCACCCAGGCGCAGCGTCACCAGCAGGCGGCGCGGCACCCGCGGTGCGGGGCCCTCGTAGGCAGCCTGGAACAACGCCATCGGCTGCGGGTTCACGACTGAACTCCCTGTGCGGGATGCGGCGCGTGCCATTGGCCGACGCTGCCGTCCGAGAGCCGAACCGAGGCGATCTGACCATCGCCGAAATCGAGCTCGGCGACGCTGCCGAGCTGGTGCGCGAGCGGCTGCAGCACCAGGCTCTGGTCCTGTGCCTGCACCACCGGCACCGACATGCCCCCGGCGCGCACGATCGGCACGCGGCCAGCGCGCAGCAGCGGCGCTTCGATGAGCACGCGCGCCGGCAACGGCGGGGCACTCGAGTCGACGTTGCCCGGGCCCGCAGC
>JAYSLR010000270.1:0-3506 GCA_043725365.1 Rhizobacter sp.
GGCGAAAAGATCAAAATAGAACAGATTGCTGCGGATGTTGGCCAAGAGATCACGATCGACCAGGTGTTGGCTGTCGGCAGCGGCGCCGAACTGAAGGTCGGGACTCCCTTGGTAACCGGCGCAAGCGTGGTGGCCACCGTCGTGGCTCATGGCAGGCATGACAAGGTGCGCATCTTCAAGATGCGCCGCCGCAAGCATTACCAGAAGCGGCAAGGTCATCGTCAGAACTTCACCGAGATCCAAATCGGTGCGGTGAACGCGTAAGCGTGCCGCAACTCAAGGCTAGGAGCTAGAACCATGGCACAGAAAAAGGGCGGCGGTTCCACACGGAACGGCCGCGACTCCCAACCGAAGATGCTCGGCGTGAAGGTGTTCGGCGGGCAGAAGATTCCGGCCGGCTCGATCATCGTGCGCCAGCGCGGCACCAAGTTCCATGCCGGCGCGAATGTCGGCATCGGCAAGGATCACACGCTGTTCGCGCTGGTCGACGGCGAGGTCAGCTACGCCGTCAAAGGCCCGCGTAACCGTCAGACGGTCTTCGTCAAGGCCCTTTGATTCGCTTGCCGCGCGAGCGGCGCGCCTGACGACGAAGCCCCGGCCTGCCGGGGCTTCGTTCTTTGCGGCGCTCGCTTAACATTCGCGCTCTACCGGACCCTTACCCATGAAATTCGTTGACGAAGCCACCATCGACGTCGTCGCCGGCGACGGTGGCAACGGCTGCATGAGCTTTCGGCGCGAGAAGTTCCTGCCGTTCGGCGGCCCGAACGGCGGCGATGGCGGCCGTGGCGGCAGCGTCTATGCGATGGGCGACCGCAACCTGAACACCTTGATCGACTTCCGCTACGCGCGTCGCCACGAGGCGCGCCGCGGCGAGAACGGGCGCGGCTCCGACCAGTTCGGTGCGGCCGCCGCCGACATCGTTCTGCGCATGCCGATGGGCACGGTGATCACCGATGCCGAGACCGACCAGGCCATCGCCGAATTGCTGGTTCCCGACGAGAAGGTGCTGATCGTCAAGGGTGGTGACGGCGGTTTCGGCAACCTGCACTTCAAGACCAGCACGAACCGCGCGCCGCGCCAGAAGACACCCGGCTGGCCGGGCGAGCAGAAGAAGCTCAGGCTCGAACTGAAGGTGCTCGCCGATGTGGGCCTGCTGGGCATGCCCAACGCCGGCAAGTCGTCGCTGATCACCGCGATCTCGAACGCGCGCCCGAAGATCGCCGACTACCCGTTCACGACCCTGCACCCGAACCTCGGCGTCGTGCGCGTCGGTCCCGAGCAGAGCTTCGTGGTTGCCGACATCCCGGGGCTGATCGAAGGCGCGTCCGAAGGCGCCGGTCTCGGCCACCTGTTCCTGCGCCACCTGCAGCGCACCCATCTGCTGTTGCACCTCGTCGACTTCGCGCCGTTCGACGAGTCGGTCGACCCGGTCGCGCAGGCCAAGGCCATCGTCGCCGAGCTCAAGAAGTACGACACGGCGCTGTACGAGAAGCCGCGCTGGCTGGTGCTGAACAAGCTCGACATGGTGCCCGTCGAAGAGCGCGAGAAGCGCGTCAAGGATTTCGTCAAGCGCTTCAAGTGGAAGGGTCCGGTGTTCCAGATCTCGGCGCTGACCCACGAAGGCTGTGAGCCGCTGATCCGCGCGATCTACCAGCACGTCGCGGCGCTGAAGAACGTCGTGCCGGACGACCCCGACCCGCGCTTCGACGCGGCGCCCGCGGGCAGCGACGTCCCATGAGCGCGGCGCTACAGCGCGCGCGCCGCATCGTCGTCAAGGTCGGCTCCAGCCTGGTGACGAACGAGGGCCGCGGCGTCGACACCGAAGCGGTCGGCAACTGGTGCCGCCAGATGGCGGTGCTCGCCGCGCAGGGTCGCGAGGTCGTGATGGTCTCCAGCGGCGCGATCGCGGAGGGCATGAAGCGCCTCGGCTGGCCGGTGCGGCCGAAGGAAGTGCACGAACTGCAGGCCGCCGCCGCCGTGGGCCAGATGGGCCTGGCGCAGATCTACGAGTCGAAGCTGCGCGAGCACGGCATGGGCAGCGCGCAGGTGCTGCTGACGCACGCGGATCTGGCCGACCGCGAGCGCTATCTGAATGCGCGCTCGACCTTGCTGACCTTGCTGTCGCATCAGGTGATCCCGGTGATCAACGAGAACGACACGGTCGTCGTCGACGAGATCAAGTTCGGCGACAACGACACGCTCGGCGCGCTGGTGGCGAACCTTGTCGAGGCCGACGCGCTGGTGATCCTGACCGACCAGCGCGGTCTGTATTCGGCCGACCCGCGCAAGGACCCGGATGCGCGCTTCATCGACGAGGCCCGCGCGGGGGCGCCCGAACTCGAGCGCATGGCCGGCGGCGCCGGATCGAGCCTGGGCCGCGGCGGCATGATCACCAAGATCCTCGCGGCAAAGCGCGCGGCCAGCAGCGGTGCCAGCACCGTGATCGCCTATGGGCGCGAGGTCGACGTGCTGATCCGGCTGGCCGCCGGCGAAGCCATCGGAACCGCGCTGATCGCACCGACGCAGAAGCTCGCTGCGCGCAAGCTCTGGATGGCCGATCATCTGCAGCTGCGCGGCGCGGTCGTCGTCGATGCGGGCGCGGCGCACAAGGTGCGCGACGAAGGCAAGAGCCTGCTGCCGATCGGCGTGACCGAAGTGCAGGGAGAGTTCCATCGCGGCGACGTGATCGCGGTGCGCGGTCCGGCGGGCGACGAGCTGGCGCGGGGCCTTGCGAACTACGGCAGCGCCGAGGCGCGGCTGATCGCGCGGCGGCCGTCGGGCGAGATCGAGAAGCTGCTGGGCTACATTGCCGAGCCCGAGCTGATCCACCGCGACAACATGGTGCTGACCTGAGGCCGGCGCGCGAGGGTTCTCGACGCTAGTCGGGCAGCTTCCCGGACAGCGGCATCAGCTCGCTCGGTTCGACCGAAGGCGGCTGCAACGTCTCGTCTCGGTGGTGGGGTCGCATGCCGGATCTCAGGTAGCGGTTGTGGTGCGTGCCGCGCGGCAGGAAGCGCGCGAGTTCAGTCAGCGCCATCTGGTACACGTCGCGCTTGAACTCGATCACCAGATCGAGCGGCACCCAGTATTCGTTCCAGCGCCAGGCGTCGAACTCGGGGTGGTCGGTGGCGCGCAGGTTCATGTCGCTGTCGCGACCGACGAGTTGCAGCAGGAACCAGATCTGCTTCTGGCCTCGGTAGTGGCCTCGGGCGTCGCGCCGGATGAAGTGATCGGGGACCTCGTAGCGCAGCCAGTCGCGGGTGCGTGCGACGATCCTCACATGCTCCGGCACCAAGCCCACTTCCTCGTGGAGCTCGCGGTACATCGCCTGCTCGGGCGTCTCGCCGTACTTGATGCCCCCTTGCGGGAACTGCCAGGAATGGGTGCGGATGCGCTTGCCCCAAAAGACCTGGTTTCTCTGGTTGAGCAGGACGATGCCGACGTTGGGTCTGAACCCTTCACGGTCGAGCATAATCAACCCCAATTCATTCGTTGAATTCATTATT
>JAYSLR010000271.1:0-3957 GCA_043725365.1 Rhizobacter sp.
CTCGGCCTGACGGTCGGTTCCTACGAATCGATGGCGCTGCGCGGCGCGCTGGCAGCGTGCTTCGCCGCCCGGCCGCTGGCCGACTGGGTGGCGCGGTTCGAGGGCGTCGACGCCTGCGTCACCCCGGTGCTGAACCTGGACGAGGCGCTGGCCCACCCGGTTTTTTCTTGAATCCGGTGTCAACCGGGTCGTCGCAGGCCACGTTGTGACTGCCGAGCATTCGCTCTTTTTCAAACATTCCCTGCAGGAACCCACGTCATGAAGAAACTCCTCGCCGTTCTGATCGCCTCCGCCTTCTCGATGGGCGCATTCGCCCAGGCTTCGGCGCCGGCCGCTGCGGCCCCGGCTGCCCCGGCTGCCAAGGCCGAAGCGAAGAAGGAAGCCCCGGCCAAGAAGACCCACGCCGCCAAGAAGCACGCCAAGAAGAAGGCTGCTGCGAAGCCGGCCGCCTGAGCGACCCCGCGCTGACGACAAACCCGGCTTCGGCCGGGTTTTTCTTTGCGTGCGCCCAGCCTCGGCTCGGTGGGCCGTTTCCGGGCGGGCGCGACCGGCTCAGGCGCGCAGGCGGGTCGGCGGCGTCGGCTGTGCCGCGTCGGTCGCGAACGGCCGGCTGAGCTCGATGCGGCGCCACTTGCGCTGTTCCCAGGTCTGCGGACCCTGCACCGGCCAGCGCTCGATCAGCGCCGCGAGCTCGGCGCGCGGCACGCGCGTGAACACCGGGTGCGTCAGACCGAGAAACCAGCGGCCACGGCGCAGCCGCAGCGGCAGCGGCGCGCGCGCCTCGTTGACCCAGTAGACGCAGGCCTTCTCGGCCCAGTACGCCTGGCGCTCGAAGTTGACGCGGCCGGCGAAGCCCGTGTCGGCCGGAAAGATCAGGCAGGACTCGCCGACCTCGACCACCGCCTGCACCAGGTCACCGGGCGAATCGCCCGAGCCGCGGTGCACCAGCACCACGCGTTCGATGTCCGGCGCGTGCAGCCGGTCGACCTCGACCTCGTTGCGGTAGACCAGGATGTCCTGCCCTTGCCAGGCGGTGCGCCACGACGACTTCATTGCGTTGATCCCCGTTCATTCCCATCGACTCCGTGGGTCGGCAACCCTAACGCGCGCGCGGGCGGCTGCGTGTCAGCAGACGCGTCAAGGTGCAAGCGGACGTTCGCTGCGTGCGTTCAGGACGGCAGGTTGCGGATCTCGACCGGCTCGATCGCGTCGGCCGGCACGAAGCCGAACACCTTGCCGTAGAAGTACAGCTCGGCCTCGAGCGCGCGCCGGATCGTCGCGGCGCGCCGGAAGCCGTGCTGCTCGCCCTCGAACAGCAGGTACGCGACCGGCAAGCCCTTCGCCGCGACCGCGTCGAACATCGCCTGGGCCTGGGCCGGCGGCACTGCCTTGTCCTCGGCACCCTGCAGCAGGATCATCGGGCTGGCCAGGCGCTCGGTGTGGTGGATCGGCGAGCGCTCGCGATAGAGCGCCCGGGCCGCCGGGTACGGCCCGATCAGCCGGTCGAGGTAGCGCGATTCGAACTTGTGCGTGTCGCGCACCAGCGCCTCGAGGTCGCCGATGCCGTAGTGGCTCGCGCCGGCCTTGAAGAAGCTGCGGAAGGTCAGCGCGCACAGCGTGGTGTAGCCGCCGGCGCTGCCGCCGCGGATCAGCACGCGCTCGGGGTCGACTGCGCCGCGCGCGATCAGGAAGCGCGCCGCGTTGATCGAGTCGTCGACATCGACCACGCCCCAGCGGCCGTTCAGCCGCTCGCGGTAGGCGCGGCCGTAGCCGCTGCTGCCGCCGTAGTTGACGTCGACGAGCGCGAAGCCGCGGCTGGTCCAGAACTGGACCGACCACTTGAACGCCGCGTCGGTCGCGCTGGTCGGGCCGCCGTGGCTGACGACGATCAGCGGCGGGCGCGCACCGTCGGGCCCGCGGCGATCGCGGTTCGCCGGCGCGTAGAAGAACGCGTGCGCCACGAGGCCGCCCTCGGTCGGGAAGCTGACCGGCTCGGCGCGCGACAGGGACGCGTCGGCTACCTGCGCGCCGCTCGACTCGCGCAGCACCTCGAGCGCGCCCGTGTTCAGGTCGAGGCGCACCAGCGCGCTCGGGCGCGTCGCGCTGGCGCCGATGAAGACCGCGAAGTCGGCGCCGACGCGCAGCTCCTCGATCGCGCAGCAGGGCGTCGCCAGCGTGTCGAACGCGCCGCTCTCGGGGTCGAGTGTCGCGAGCCGCGACGCTCCGTCCTGGCGGTAGACGCAGACGATGCGGCCGCGCGCGTCGAAGCCGTACAGCGCCATGCCGAAGGCCCACTGCGGCGTGCCGAACTCGGCCGCCATCGGGTGCAGCGGCTGCACGGAATCGCCGCGCAGCCGGTACAGGTTCCACCAGCCGCTGCGATCGGAGACGAAGTGCAACTCGCCGCGCGGCGACCACATCGGCTGGAAGATCGATTCGGTCGCGCTGCCCGCGACGCGGCGCGGCGCGGCCAGCGTGCCGTCGGCGGCGATGTCGGCGAGCCACAGCTCGCTGCCGTCCCAGGGCATGTTCGGGTGGTCCCAGCTCAGCCACGCGAGCCGGCGGCCGTCGGGGCTGAGCGCCGGGCTCGAGAAGAAGTCGTGGCCCTGCGCGAGCACCTCGACGTCGCCGCTGTCGAGCGCGATCGACACCAGCGTCGCGACCGCATCGACGGCGCCGGCGCGGTGGTCTTCGCGCACCGCGATCAGGCGCTGCCGGCGCGCATCGACGATCGCGTCGGCGTAGCGCTGGTCCGGGTCGCGGGTCAGCGGGCGCGGGGTGCCCGAGGCATCGGTGCGGTAGAGCTGCTGGTCGTCGTCGTGGCTGAACACGACGCCATCGGCGAGCACGACGAACGCGCCGCCGCCGTACTCGTGGGCGCGCGTGCGGACGTTGAACGGCGCCGGGTTCAGGTCCCGCAACCCACCGTCGGCGCCGCGCTGCACGAGCACGTTGCGGCCCTGTTCCTGCGGGCGGCCCTCGGTCCACAGGATGTCCGCACCGCGCAGTGCGGCCTGGCCGAGGCGGATCGTCGCGCCGACGATCAGCTCGGCCGTGACGGGGGAGGGCCAGCTGCCGAACGGCGCGGGCGTGGGGGTCGGTTCGGTGCTCATCGCGCGGGCTCTCGAAGAAGTTGATCGACGTTGCGCTCAGCCGCGGCGCTCGCGTGCCTGCTCGCGCCGCATGAACAGGTAC
Organism: Rhizobacter sp.; assembly: GCA_043725365.1. Taxonomy (GTDB): domain Bacteria; phylum Pseudomonadota; class Gammaproteobacteria; order Burkholderiales; family Burkholderiaceae_C; genus LMDS01. Next base: position 3,196 of record JAYSLR010000271.1, read on the forward strand.
AGGCCCTCGACCTTCTCGCGCGCCCACGGCGTCTTGCGCAGGAACTTCAGGCTCGAGCGGATGCTCGGGTCGGTGTTGAAGCTGTTGATCTGGACGCGCGCGCCGAGCTCCGGCCAGCCGAAATGCGCGACCAGTTCGGTCAGCATCGTCTCGAGCGTGACACCGTGCAGCGGGTTGCGCGGCTGCGCCGGGGCCGGCGGGGCGGTGTCCGGCACGTCAGTACACCACCACCGAGCGGATCGACTCGCCGCGCTTCATCAGCTCGAAGCCGGTGTTGATGTCGTCGAGCTTGAGCCGGTGCGTGATCAGGTCGTCGATCTTGATCTTGCCGTCCATGTACCAGTCGACGATCCTGGGCACGTCGGTGCGGCCGCGTGCGCCGCCGAAGGCCGAGCCTTCCCACTTGCGGCCGGTGACGAGCTGGAACGGCCGCGTGCTGATCTCGGCGCCGGCCTCGGCCACGCCGATGATGATGGAGCGGCCCCAGCCCTTGTGCGTGCACTCGAGTGCCTGGCGCATCAGCGTCGTGTTGCCGACGCACTCGAAGCTGTAGTCGGCGCCGCCATCGGTGAGCTGCACGATAGCGTCGACGACGTTCTCGGCGCGCTGCTCAAGTTCCTTCGGGTTGATGAAATGCGTCATGCCGAACCGGCGCGCCATCGCCTCGCGCTCGGGGTTCAGGTCGACGCCGATGATCTTGTCGGCGCCGACCATCTTCGCGCCCTGGATCACGTTCAGGCCGATGCCGCCGAGGCCGAACAC
>JAYSLR010000272.1:0-11264 GCA_043725365.1 Rhizobacter sp.
GGTCGTTGGAGCGGCCGAGCAGGCGGAAGGTCTGCGCGTCGACGACCTCGAGCACGTCGGCCAGCAAGGTCGGCTGCGGCACGTGGCCGCCCTGCACGATGGCCTCGGCGCCGTCGCCGCTGAGGCGCAGGCCGTCGAACGTGCGCCACTCGGCGCCGGAGGTCGAGCGCCGGGACGCGACCTGGCCGGCCTCGGTGCAGCCGTAGATCTCCAGCAGCGGCGCGGCGAGCGCGGCCTCGGCGCGCTGCGCGAGCTGCGGCGACAGCGGCGCGGTCGCGCAGAGCAGCAGGTCGATCGCCGGCAGCGCCACGCCGGAATCGAGCAGCATCTTCAGGTGGAACGGCGTCGTCACCAGCATGCGCGGGCGCGGCGCACGCGCCAGCGCGGCGGCGATGTCGGCGGGGAAGAACGGGCGAGCGGCGTCGAATGCGGCGCCGCCGAGCAGCGCGATCAGCACCGTCGATTCGAAGCCGTACATGTGCTGTGCCGGCACGGTCGCGACCAGCGTCACGCCGGCCAGCGTCGTGCGCCCCATCTGCTGCGCCAGGCGCTGCGCGCCGGAGCGGGTGTTGCGCACCAGCAGGCCCCAGTGCTTGGGGTGCGGCATCGGCGCCCCGGTCGAGCCCGAGGTCAGCACCTGCGCGGCGAGGGCGCCGGCGTCGATCTGCGGCACGCTCGCGGTTGCGCTGGCGGCGGCCGGCGCGTCGGCATGCAGGATTCGCGGCAGCGCCACTTCGGGCGCGTCGGGGTCGGCCAGCGCGTAGGCCGACGGGAACAGCGCGCGCAGACGCGCGACCGTGTCCGGCGTGTGGTTCGGCGGCATCAGGTTGCTCTGGCCGCGCAGCATCGCCGCGCCCAGGCCGACCGCGAAGCGGTAGCGGTCGGCGGTCAGGTTCAGCATCGGCCCGTCTGCCGGCAGGCGTGCCGCCAGCGAATGCACGTCGGCCAGGTACTGGCGGCGCGACACCGTCGCGCCGTCGCGGTGCGCGAGCGGTGCGTCGAGGTCGTCGGCCCAGATCAGCGGCTGCGAGCTTGTCATGCGGCGGAGTCGCGGGGCGCCGCCGGTGCCTTCGGCGCGGGGTGCAGGTAGGAGCGGATCGCGTCGGCGACGCTGGCGCGCTCGAACTCCGGGTGCAGCCGGTAGCGCAGCAGGTATTCGGCGCCGAACATCAGCACCACGCTCAGCGGCGACAGCAGGTTCGCGAACAGGGCCCAGGCGTCGAAGGGCGCGAACGCGTAGAGCACGAACGAGACCGCGACGATCGCGACGAAGTAGAGCGTCCAGGCGAGCGTGCAGTGGCGCGTGTAGAGCGCCATCGCCGGCGTGAATTCCCGGTGCACGCGCCGCGCCAGCGTCGTGATCAGCGGCGTGTGGCCGGCGCGCAGCGTGCTGCCGAAGCCCAGTGCGAGGAAGCCGTTCATGCCGACGTGCTGCGCCAGGTACAGCAGCTGCGCCGAGCTCTGCAGCCCGAGCAGCGCCTGAGCGCACAGCGCGGCCACCAGCAGCGTCGCGCCGCCGGCCAGCCAGCGCTGGCCGGCGCGCCAGGCGCCGATCGCGATCGCCACCAGCATCGGCGCGAGCACGCCGACGACGTTCCACGCCGAGGCCGGCGCGCGCGTCATCAGCCAGTGGCATGCGAGCACGTAGGCGGCGCCGAGCAGCGCGCCCGCGACGATGCGGATCCCCAGGCGGGCTGGCATCGCGCAGCCCTAGCCCACCCGGTGCGCGGCGATGTGCTCGGTCAGGCTGGCCAGCGAGGTGAAGATGCGCACGTTGTCCTCGTCGTCCGAGCGCAGCTGGAAGCCGTAGCGCTGCGACACCACCAGCGCCACCTCGAGGATGTCGATCGAGTCCAGGCCCAGGCCCTCGCCGTACAGCGGGGCCTGCGGGTCGATCGCTTCGGGGGCGATGTCCAGGTTCAGGGCTTCGACGACGAGTGCGGCGACTTCGCGCTGCAGTTCGGTTTGGACAGAGGTCATGCTGGTGGGCCCGTTTGGCATCTGTCGCCGCGCTGGGCGCGGAGCGGCCAAGCGCCGGAACAATCGAATCGCCGGCCGCGCGAACCGCCGCGCACCGGAAACGCAAGTTTACCAAAGGCGCTGCGCCGGTCGGGCCGGGCCGGGCCCGCTCCGGGAGGCCGGCGGCGCGTCACTCCACCGTGGCGCCGCTCGCCTTCACGACGTGCTCGTACTTCGCGAGCTCGCCCTTCACGAACGCGGCGAACTGCGCCGGTGTCGACGCGGCGTTCTCGGCCATCAGTGTCGCCAGCCGCGCCTTCAGTTCCGGCGAGTTCAGCGCGTCGACGAAGGCCTTGTTGAGGCGCTGCGTCAGCTCGGGGCTCAGCTTGGCCGGGCCGAACAGGCCGAACCAGGTGTTGATGTCGAAATGCGCCAGGCCGAGAGCCTTGCCGCCTTCGGCGATCGTCGGCACCTCGGGCATCGCGCTGGAGCGCGCGCTCGTCGTCACCGCGATCGCGCGCAGCTTGCCGGAACGGATGTTGGCCGAGGCCGACGCGAGGTTGTCGAAGGTCAGGTCGACCTGGCCCGACAGCAGCGCCAGCTGCGCCGGGTTGCCGCCGGCGTAGGGGATGTGCACCATGAACACGCCGGCCTGCGACTTGAACATCTCGCCCGCGAGGTGGCCGGCGCTGCCATTGCCGCCGGAGCCGTAGTTCAGCTTGCCGGGGTTCTGCTTCGCGTAGCGCACCAGGTCGGCGACGCTCGCGATGTGCAGCGCCTGCGCGCGCTGCGCGTTCATCACCAGCACGTTGGGCACCTGCGCGATGCCGGTGATCGGCGTGAAGTCGCGGATCGGGTCGTACGGAATGTTCTTGAACAGCCAGGGGTTGATCGCGTGCGTCGCGACCGCGCCGATCACCAGCGTCGTGCCGTCGGGTGCGGCCTTGGCGGCGAGGTCGGCGCCGAGATTGCCACCGGCACCGGGGCGGTTGTCGACGAACACGGTGCCGAGCACCGGCTGCACCTTGTCGGCGAGCGAGCGCGCGACGATGTCCAGCGGCCCGCCGGGCGGGTAGGGGACGATCAGCCGGATCGGTCGGGTCTGCGCTGCGGCGCCGAATGCCGCGACCGCGAGCAACAGGGGAACGACGAACTTCTTCATGACGGGTTTCCTTGCGACGAGGTCAGAACGCTGACAGCCCGGTGAGCGTCAGTTTGAAGCGGACGAGCACGTTGTCGGCGACCAGCGCCGTGTCGGCCCATTCGGCGTCGCCGATGCGGAAGGCCAGGCGCCTGATCGTGAAGCTGCCGCTGGCGACCGACACGCCCGCGCCTTGCGTCAGCTGCACCGGCACGACGACGGGTTGCGCGATACCCTTGATCGTCAGCGTGCCGGCCACCTCGAAGCGGCCGCCGCCCAGGCCCTTGATCGCGCCCGAACGGAAGCTGGCCTGCGGAAAGGTCGCGCTCGCGAACCAGTTCGGCTTCGGCAGCTCGGCATCGGCCTCGGCCGCGCCCAGCGTTGCGCTGGCGGTGTCGATGGTCAGCGCGACGCGTCCGGTCTCGGGGTGCTTCGGGTCGAGGCTGATCTGTGCATCGAACCTGCCGAAGCGGCCGTCGACGGGCACGCCCATCTGCGTGCTGACGAAGGCGATCTCGCTTTGCGCCGGCACCAGCACGGCGGCCGCCTGGGCCTGCGCCGTGCCGATCGTTGCCAGCGCGATCGCGGCGGCGATCAGGATTCTCGTCATCGCCGAACGCTCCCCGGCCAGATGCGCCAGAACAGAGCGTCGCGATCGACGAACTGGTGCTTGAGCGCGGCCGCGACATGCAGCGCGACCAGCGCGGCGAGCGCGAACGCGAACAGGTGGTGCAGGGGCTTGAGCACCGCGTCGGCGACCTCCTGGTCGACCGCCACCCAGTCGGGCAGCGGCAGCACGCCGAACCAGACAACGGGGAAACCCGCCGCCGAGGTGTAGGCCCAGCCGGACAGCGGCACCGCGAAGAACAGCGCGTAGAGCAGGGCATGCGTCGCGCGATGCGCACGGCGCTGCCAGCCGGGCATCGTGGCGAGCACGTCGAGTGGCAACGGCGGCGGCCGGTGCGCGAGCCGCCACAACAGGCGCGCCGCCGACAGCGCGAGGATCGTGACGCCGGCCCACTTGTGCCAGTTGAACAACTTCAGCCGCAACGGCGAGAACGGCAGGTCGGCCATGTAGAAGCCGACGCTCAGCGAGCCGAGGATCGCGAGGGCGAGCAGCCAGTGCAGTGCGATCGCGGTCATGTCGTAGCGAGGGGCGGGAGCGCTTTGCATGCTTGTGTCTGCGGCCGGGCACGGCGTGCCCTTAGCTTCGCTGCGCGAAGTTCACCTTCGACGCAAGCGCGGTGCTACGCACCGTGCTTGTCGGCCTCCGAGGTGAACGAGTCGGCATAGAACTCGTCGTCCGGCAGGCCGCATTTCGCGACGAAGTCGCGCTGCGCCGATTCGACCATGATCGGCGCGCCGCAGGCATAGACTTGGTGGTTCATCAGGTTCGGGTGGTCGTGCATCACGACCTGGTGGACGAAGCCGGTGCGGCCGGTCCAGCCGTCTTCCGGCTTCGGCTCCGACAGCACCGGGATGTACTGCAGGTTCGGCAGTGCCGCGGCTGCCTGCAGCGCCCACTCATGCAGGTACAGGTCGGCCTTGCTGCGGCAGCCCCAGTACAGCACCGCATGGCGCTGGCTGTGCTTGTGCTGCAGGTGCTCGATGATCGCCTTGATCGGCGCGAAGCCGGTGCCCGAGGCGAGCAGGATCATCGGCTTGTCGGAATCTTCGCGCAGGAAGAAGCTGCCGAACGGCCCCTCCATGCGCAGGATGTCCTTCTCCTTCATCGCGCCGAACACGTGGTCGGTGAACTTGCCGCCGGGCAGGTGGCGCAGGTGCAGTTCGATGCCGGGCTTGTCGATCTGCGTGTGCGGCGCGTTCGCCACCGAGTAGCTGCGCCGCGAACCGTCGCGCAGGATGAACTCGACGTACTGGCCGGCGTGGTACTGCAGCCGGTCGTTCGCCGGCAGCTGCATTTGCAGGATCGCGACGTCGGGCGCGGGCCTCGTGATCGTCGTCACGCGCGTCGGCATCTTGCGGATCGCGAACTCGCCGGCGCCGGGCACCGTGCGCGCCTCGACGACCACGTCGCTCTGCGGCGCGGCCTGGCAGGTCAGGATCCAGCCGGCGGCTTCTTCCTCGGCGCTCAGCGCCTTGGACTGATGGGCGCCCAGGATCACGCGACCCTCGAGCAGGCGGCTCTTGCACGAGCCGCAGGCGCCGTCCTTGCAGCCGTAGGGCAGGCCGATGCCCTGGCGGATCGCGGCGGTGAGGATGGGTTCGTCGCGGTCGACGGAGAAGCTGCGCCCGCTGGGCTGCACGGTGACGGTGAAGGGCATGGAGGGCGAGCGCCGTGGGGCGCTCTCGTTAAACTGAGCCGGTGATTTTGCCTGCACATCCAATTCCCTCGTGACGGCCCGCGCTGCGCGCTTCAGGCGGCCGACCTTGCTGATCGTCGGCTGCGGCGACATCGGCCTGCGCGTCGCGCGGCTGCTGCGCGACCGCTGGCGGCTGCTCGGGCTGACGTCGAGCGCCGAGCGCTGCGCCGAACTGCGCGCGGCCGGCGTGCTGCCGCTGCTCGGCAACCTCGATGCGCCGGCCACGCTCGCACGCCTGGCCGGCCTGGCCGACGCGGTGCTGCACCTGGCACCGCCGCCGGCCGGTGGCACGACCGACCCGCGCACCGCGCAGCTGCTGCAGGCGCTCGCGCGCAAGGGCCGGGTGCGCCGCATCGTCTACGCCAGTACCAGCGGCGTCTACGGCGATTGCGGCGGCGCGCGTTTCGACGAGACGCGTGCCGTGCATCCGGCGACCGACCGCGCGCGCCGGCGCGTCGACGCCGAGCAGCGCCTGCGCTGGTACGGCCGCGCGTTCGGTGCGCGCGTGAGCCTGCTGCGCATCCCGGGCATCTACGCCGGCGACCGCGCCGGCGGCCACCCGCGCGAGCGCCTCGCGCGCGGCGCGGCGGTGCTCGCGGCCGAGCACGATGTGTTCACGAACCACATCCACGCCGATGACCTGGCGCGCGCCTGCGTCGCCGCGCTGCACCGCGGCCTGCCGCAGCGCGTGGTCCACGTCAGCGACGACACCGAGCTGAAGATGGGCGACTACTTCGACCTGGCCGCCGATCTCGAGGGCGTGCCGCGCCCGCGCCGCGTCACGCCGGATCAGGCGCGCGCGGAACTCTCGCCGATGCAGCTGAGCTTCATGGGCGAATCGCGCCGCCTGATCAACACCCGTCTGAAACGCGAGCTGCGCCTGCGGCTGCGCTACCCGACCGTCGCGCACGGCCTGCGCGCTTGAGCTCCCTGCCATGAAGACACTGCTGCTGACCGACCCGATGCCCGCGGGCTATTTCACGAAGGCGATCCACGCGCTCGCCCCGGACGCCGAACTGGTCGAGTACCGGCGCGAGATGAGCGATGCGGAACTGGCCGGGATCGAGGTCGTGCTGGGCTGGCGTTTCCCGCCCGGCGTGGCGGCGCGGCTGCCGAACCTGAAGTGGGTCTGCTCGGTCGCGGCCGGGGTCGAGAAACTGCTGGTGCCGGAGCTGGCGGCGCAGGTGCCGGTCTCGCGCATCGTCGACACCGAACAGGCCGAAGGCATCGCCCAGTTCGTCGCGCTGATGGCCTTGCGGCATGCACGCGGGTTGGCGGTCTACGAGGCGCAGCAGCGCGAGCGCGCGTGGCGGCGCCAGCCGGTGGCCGCGGTGCGCAGCCGGGTCGCGGTGCTGGGCACGGGCACGATGGGCGGCGCGGTGGCGCGGCTGCTCGGCGCGGTCGGCTTCGCGGTGACGGGCTGGAGCCGCCGCACCGGCGCGTCGCTCGAGTCCTTGCTCGCGGCCAGCGACATCGTCGTCTGCGCACTGCCGCTGACCGCCGGGACCGACGGCCTGCTCGACGCGCGCGCGTTCGCGAAGATGCCGCGCGGCAGCTACCTGATCAACATCGCGCGCGGCGCGCACGTGGTCGAGCCCGACCTGATCGCCGCGGTGCGCAGCGGCCACCTGGCCGGCGCCGCGCTCGACGTGCAGCGCGTCGAGCCGATGGCGGCCGACGACCCGCTCTGGGATGTGCCCGGCATCACGATCACGCCGCACATCGCCGCGCAGTCGTCGCCCGGGACGATCGCCGCCCAGTTCGTCGCCGGGCTGCGCTGCGTGCAGCGCGGCGAGGCGCCGCCGCAGACCGTGGACCGTGCGCGCGGCTACTGAATTCGGCGCGGCGTCAGCGGCCGAACGGCGTGCGGCCCTGCCAGTAGCGGATCAGCAGGAACGCGCCGAGCATGCCGCCGAGGTGCGCGAAGTGGGCGACGCCCTGCATCGTGCCGGTCACGCCGAACAGCAGTTCGAGGCCACCGAACACCGCCACGAAGACCTTGGCCTTCATCGGGATCGGCGGGAACAGCGGCATGATGATTCGGTTCGGGAACACCATCCCGAAGGCCAGCAGCAGACCGAACAGGCCGCCGGATGCGCCCACGGTCGGGTACACCGAGCCGGTGGCCGCGGCGAACAGCAGCTGCGTTGCCGCCGCGGTCAGCACGCTCGCGAAGTAGAGCTGCAGGTAGCGCCGCGGTCCCCACAGGCGCTCGAGATCGGAGCCGAACATCCACAGCCCCAGCATGTTGAAGAACAGGTGCGTGAAGCCGCCGTGCAGGAACGCATAGCTCACCACCTGCCACGGCAGGAAACCCGCCCCCAGCGGCCACAGCGCGAGCGCGCGCGTGAACCACGGGCCGAGGAAGACGTCGATGCAGTACATCGCCACGTTGATCAGCAGCAGGGCCTGGGTGACAGGGGGCAGTGGCGGCATGCGAGCGCTTCCGGTGGGGCTGCAAAGGTGCAGAGTCTAAGGGTCGGGCCGCGGACCTCGAATTCAAGCCGGCACGGACCGGCGGAATGGCCTGACTGCGGCCCTCCTGTGGCAGAATCGCGCCCTCTGCCGCACCGGCCTCGGTGGTGAAATTGGTATACACGACGGACTCAAAATCCGTTGCCGCAAGGCGTGTCGGTTCAAGTCCGACCCGAGGCACCACAACCCTGCTCCGGCGCTCTTCCTGACGGCCTGCCAGAATCGCGGCGAGGAGAGTTCATGAGCGCGAAGCCGTCCCGCAAGACCCCGATCAAGTACGCCAGCGTCGAAGACGTGATCGGCAAGACGCCGCTGGTGCGGCTGGCGCGCATCCCCGGTCTCGACAACGAACAGCGCGGCAACATCGTCCTGGGCAAGCTCGAGGGCAACAACCCCGCCGGTTCGGTGAAGGACCGGCCGGCGATCAGCATGATCCGGCGCGCCGAGGAGCGCGGCGAGATCAAACCGGGCGACACGCTGATCGAGGCGACTTCGGGCAACACCGGCATCGCGCTGGCGATGGCCGCGGCGATCCGCGGTTACCGCATGCTGCTGATCATGCCGGAGGACCTCAGCGTCGAGCGCGCGCAGACGATGAAGGCCTTCGGCGCCGAGCTCATTCTGACCCCGCGATCCGGCGGCATGGAATACGCGCGCGATCTGGCCGAGCAGATGCAGCGCGACGGCAAGGGCCGCGTGCTCGACCAGTTCGCGAACGCCGACAACCCGCGCATCCACTACGAGACCACCGGCCCCGAGATCTGGCGCGATACCAAAGGCCGTGTCACGCACTTCGTCAGCGCGATGGGCACGACCGGCACGATCACCGGCGTCTCGCGCTACCTGAAGGAACAGAGCAGGTCCGTGCGCGTGATCGGCGCGCAGCCCAGCGAAGGTTCGCGCATCCCCGGCATCCGCAAATGGCCCGAGGCCTACCTGCCGAAGATCTACGACCCGACCTGGATCGACGAGATGGTCAACGTCAGCCAGGCCGACGCCGAGGAGACGGCGCGCCGCCTGGCGCGCGAGGAAGGCCTGTTCGCCGGCATCTCGGCGGCCGGCGCGTGCTGGGTCGCGCTGCAGATCGCCAAGCAGGTCGAGAACGCGACGATCGTGTTCATCGTCTGCGACCGCGGCGACCGCTACCTGTCGACCGGCGTGTTCCCGGCCTGATCGCGATGGCACATCAGTACAGCTACTGCCCGAACTGCGCAACAGAGCTGCAGCTGCTGGCGCAGATGGAAGACGGCGGCGAGAAGGCGCGCCTGCGCTGCCCGGCCTGTGCGTGGACGCACTGGAACAACCCGACGCCGGTGCTGGCCGCGGTGATCGAGATGGCCGACCGCGACGGCCAGGTGCTGCTGGCGCGCAATGCCGCCTGGTCGGGCCGCATGTTCGCGCTGATCACCGGCTTCATGGAGGCCGGCGAGACGCCCGAGGAAGGCATCGCGCGCGAGGTGCTCGAGGAAACGAGCCTGAAGGTTGACGCGCTGAAGCTGATCGGCGTCTACGATTTCCAGCGCATGAACCAGATCATCATCGCGTACCACGCGGTCGCGCGCGGCGAGATCGCGCTGTCGCCCGAACTCGCCGAGTACCGGCTGGTCCGGCCCGAAGACATCAAGTGCTGGCGTGCCGGCACCGGCTACGCGGTGGCCGACTGGCTGACCGGCCGCGGCATCACGCCGCAGTGGGTCGACCTGCCGCCGCGGCCGGCCGCGGATGCCGCCTAGAATCGCGCCGCACGGGCCGCACACAAGGGAATCGCCATGGACGCTCAGAAAGAACTCGACACCCGCGGCCTGAATTGCCCGCTGCCGATCCTGAAGGCGAAGAAGGCGCTGGCCGACATGCGCAGCGGCGAGGTGCTGAAGGTCGTCTCCACCGACCCGGGCTCGACGCGCGACTTCCAGGCCTTCGCGCGCCAGACCGGCAACGAACTCGTCGAGCAGGCCAGCAGCAACGACGAGTTCATCCACTTCCTGCGGCGCCGTTAGCGCGGCGGCGCCCGCGCCTCAGATGTCGAGGCGCTTCAGGAAGTCGCGGAAGCCCGGCCCCAGCGTCGGGTGCGCCAGCGCCAGTTCGACGTTGGCCTCCAGGAATCCTTCCTTGCTGCCGCAGTCGTAGCGCTTGCCCTCGTAGCGATAGGCAAAGACCTTCTCGCGGCGCAGCAGGCCGGCGATGCCGTCGGTGAGCTGGATCTCGCCGCCGACGCCGCGTGACTGGTTCGCGATTTCGGGAAATACGCCCGGCGTCAGGATGTAGCGCCCGGCCACGCCCAGGCGCGACGGCGCGTCCTCGGGCGCGGGCTTCTCGACGATCGCAGTCACGTTCATCAGGCGCTCGCTGATCGGCGTGCCATCGACGATGCCGTAGCGTCGCGTGTGTTCCGCCGGCACCTCCTGCACCGCCAGGATCGAGACGCGCCATTCGTTGTACTGCTCGACCATCTGCTGGAGGACGGGCGGATTGCCGACCATCAGGTCGTCTGCCAGCAACACCGCGAATGGGTGGTTGCCCACCAGGCGCTGGCCGCACAGCACCGCGTGGCCCAGGCCCAGCGCCTGCGCCTGACGCACGTAGATGCACTCCATGTCGTCGGGCTTGACGCTGCGCACGACCTCCAGTAACTCTTGCTTACCCGCCTGTTCGAGGGCTACCTCCAACTCGAAAGTCATGTCAAAGTGATCCTCGATGGGGCGCTTGTGGCGCCCCGTGACGAAGATCATCTCCCGGACGCCGGCGGCATAGGCTTCCTCGACCGCGTACTGGATCAGGGGCTTGTCCACCACCGGCAGCATTTCCTTGGGCTGCGCTTTGGTGGCCGGCAAGAAACGAGTGCCCAGACCGGCCACTGGAAAAATCGCTTTGGTGACTAACATTTACTTACAATCCCCTTCACCCGAGCTGACGGTGTGCGCTGATTCTGGCATGCGTGCCGGTCGGGGCTCGTCGGACAACGCCCCAGAAATGCCCCCACGCGCATGGACCTGCTGATCATCGAACCGCTGGAAGCCGAGGTGATGCAGTGGCTCGAATCGCGCTATGCGATTCGCTATGCCCCCGAGCTGGCGACCGACCCGCGCGCGTTCCGCCAGGCGCTGTACAACGTGCGCGCACTGATCGTTCCGCCGTCGGTGACGATCGATGCACAGGCGCTGCACTATGCGCCGGTGCTGCGCGCGGTCGGGCGCGTCAGCGCCGGGGCCGAGAACATCGACCTCGACGCCTGCGCCCGGGCGCGCGTCGAGGTCGTGCGCGGCCTCACCGCCACCGCGCAGGCCGAGGCCGAGTTCATGATCGGCGCGCTGCTGTCGCTGCTGCGCCGCGTGCCGGTGGTCGGCTCCGACGGCATGCTGGTGGGC
>JAYSLR010000273.1:0-1718 GCA_043725365.1 Rhizobacter sp.
GCGCTCGAGATGCCGGGCGTGAGGCTGTTCTTCATGCAGTCCAGCGGCGGTCTCGCCGACGCGCATGCCTTCCAGGGCAAGGACGCGATCCTGTCCGGCCCGGCCGGCGGCATCGTCGGCATGGTGCGCACCGCGCAGCTCGCGGCACCCGATCTCGGGGCCGGCCGCGACGGCCTGCGCGTGATCGGCTTCGACATGGGCGGCACCTCGACCGACGTGAGCCACTTCGCCGGCGAGTTCGAGCGCGCGTTCGAGACCCAGGTCGCCGGCGTGCGCATGCGCGCGCCGATGATGAGCATCCACACGGTCGCGGCCGGCGGCGGCTCGATCCTGTCGTTCGACGGCGCGCGCTTTCGTGCCGGCCCGCAAAGCGCCGGCGCGAACCCCGGCCCGGCCTGCTACCGGCGCGGCGGGCCGCTGGCGGTGACCGACGCGAACGTGATGGTCGGCAAGATCCAGCCGGCCCACTTCCCGAAGGTCTTCGGCCACCGGGCGAACGAGTCGCTCGACGCGCAGGTCGTCGCCGAGAAGTTCGCCGCGCTGGCCGCCGAGATCGAGGCCGCGACCGGCGCGACGCGCGCACCCGAGGAGGTGGCCGAGGGCTTCATCGACATCGCGGTCGGCGCGATGGCCAACGCGATCAAGAAGATCTCGGTCGCGCGCGGCTACGACGTGACGCGCTACGCGCTGCAGTGCTTCGGCGGCGCCGGCGGCCAGCACGCCTGCCGCGTCGCCGACGCGCTGGGCATGACGCGCGTGTTCGCGCACCCGCTGGGCGGCGTGCTGTCGGCCTACGGCATGGGGCTGGCGGACCAGAGCGTGATGCGCGAGGCCGCCGTCGAGCTGCCGCTGGCCGACGGGCTGGCGGCGCTGACGCAGCGCATCGCCGCGCTGGCCACCGAGGCCCGCGACGAACTCGCGCGCCAGGGCGTCGGCAGCGGCGAGGTCCACGTGCACCGGCGCGTGCACGTGCGCTACGAGGGCACCGATTCGGCACTGGTCGTGCCGTTCGGCAGTGCCGACGAGATCCGCGCCGCGTTCGAGGCCGCGTACAGCCAGCGCTTCGCGTTCCTGATGGCCGAGCGCCGGCTCATCGTCGAGGCGGTGTCGGTCGAGGCCGTCGCCGCGGGCGACGCGCCGGCCGAGCCGCGCCAGGCCCTCGCCGCGAGCGGTGCGGCGCCCGCCGTCGACACGGTGCGCATGTTCAGCGGCGGGCGCTGGTGGGACGCGCTCCTGGTCGTGCGCGAGGCCACCCGCCCCGGGCACGTGATCACCGGCCCGGCGATCATCGCCGAGAAGAATGCGACCACCGTCGTCGAGCCCGGCTGGCAGGCGCGCGTGACCGCGCTCGACCACCTCGTGCTCGACCGCGTGCAGCCGCGCGAGGCGCGCAGCGCGATCGGCACGAGCGTCGACCCGGTGATGCTGGAGGTGTTCAACAACCTGTTCATGAACATCGCCGAGCAGATGGGGCTGCAGCTGCAGAACACCGCGTACTCGGTCAACATCAAGGAGCGCCTGGACTTCTCGTGCGCGCTGTTCGACGCGCAGGGCAACCTGATCGCGAACGCGCCGCACATGCCGGTGCACCTGGGCTCGATGAGCGAGTCGATCAAGACCGTGGTCGCGCGCAACGCCGGCACGATGCAGCCGGGCGACGTCTATGTGCTGAACGACCCGTACCACGGCGGCACGCACCTGCCCGACGTGACGGTCGT
>JAYSLR010000274.1:0-1667 GCA_043725365.1 Rhizobacter sp.
GAAAAAACTTCCGGAGACGACCATGACCAGCGACGCCATCCCTTCCGTACCCCCGACCACCAGTACCGACTGGCGCACCGATGGCGTGTGCGTGGTCAAGGGCGACCAGCTCGACACCAACACACCGCAAACGCCCGGCATGAACCGTGCCGCAGCGATCAACCATGCGCGGGTCGGGGCGCAAAAGCTCTGGGCCGGCACCGTCACCATCCATCCGAATGCCAAGACCGGTGCCCATCATCATGGCGCACTGGAAAGCGTGATCTACGTGATCCGCGGTCGCGCCCGCATGCGCTGGGGCGAACAGCTCGAATTCACGGCCGAAGCCGGTCCGGGCGACTTCATCTACGTGCCGCCGTACGTGCCGCACCAGGAGATCAACGCCAGCGCGACCGAGGTGCTCGAATGCGTGCTGGTGCGCAGCGACGGCGAAGCGGTCGCGGTGAACCTGGACATCGCGCCGGTCGAGAAGCCCGAGTCGGTGCGCTGGATCGATCCGACGCACCCGCAGGGCTGAGCAATGGCCCTGCGACTTTCCGTCCTCGACCAGTCCGTGTCGGTCGCCGGCAGCAGCGAAGGCGCCGCGATCCGCGACACGCTCGACCTGGCGCAGCACTGCGAGCGCCTGGGCTACGCGCGCTTCTGGGTCAGCGAGCACCACGGCCTGCCGACGATCGTCGGCAGCGCGCCCGAGATGCTGATGGCCGCGATCGCGGCGCGCACGACGCGCATCCGCATCGGCAGTGCCGGCGTGATGCTGCCGCACTACAGCGCGCTGAAGGTGGCCGAGCAGTTCCGCGTGCTGGAGGCGCTCGCGCCGGGCCGCATCGACCTCGGCGTCGGCCGCGCGCCGGGCGGCGACATGCGCACCGCGCGCGCGCTGAACCCGAACGCGCAGGCCGCGGCCGACAATTTTCCCGAGCAGGTGCGCGACCTGCAGGCCTGGACCGCGCTGCCTTCGCACCTGGGCATCGCCGCGCACCCGGTGGGGCCGCACGCGCCCGAAGTCTGGATCCTCGGCAGCTCGAACTACGGCGCGCAGCTCGCGGCGCATTTCGGGCTGCCCTATGCCTACGCCTATTTCTTCGTCGACGGGCAGGGCGCCGACGAGGCGCTGGCGCTGTACCGGCGCTTGTACCGGCCGAGCGAGCGCCATCCCGAGCCGCACGCGACCGTGTGCGTCTGGGCGCTTGCGGCCGCCACGCACGACGAGGCCGCGCACCACGCGCTCGGGCGCGAACGCTGGCGTGTCGACCGCGCGCGCGGCGTGCTCGGGCCGCTGCAGGCGCCGGACGTGATCGCTGCGCGCGGCTTCAGCGCCGACGAGTGGCCGACGGTCGAGGCGATGCGCGCCAAGGCCTTCGTCGGCAGCGCCGGGGAAGTGGGCGCGCAATTGCGCGCGCTCGCGCGCGAACTTCAGCTCGACGAGATCGTCGTCAACACCTGGGCCCACGACCCGACGGTGCGACGGACCTCGTACGCGCTGCTGGCGCGCGAGTTCGAGCTCGACGCGTCATGCAGCTGATCGACTTCGAGCTGCGCGGCGAGCACATCGCGCTCGACGCGTTGCTGAAGGCGACTGGTCTCGCGCCCAGCGGCGGCCTCGCGAAGCGGATGGTCGCCGACGGGCTGGTGCAGGTCGACGGGCGCGACGAGTCGCGCAAGAC
>JAYSLR010000275.1:0-14864 GCA_043725365.1 Rhizobacter sp.
GTCCTCGAACGCGCCTTCGCGGTACAGCGAGACGTCCTCGCCGGCCGGGATGCCGGAGATGATCTCGGCCTTGTAGTGCTCGCCGATGCCCTTGAAGTACGCCACCGCCGCGTCGCGCGGCAGCACGCGGCGCTCCACCTTTTCGTCCTTGCGCGCGAGCTCGGTCATCTTGGCTTCGATCGCGACCAGGTCCTCGGGCGTGAACGGGCGCTTGTACGAGAAGTCGTAGAAGAAGCCGTTCTCGATCACCGGGCCGATCGTCACCTGCGCGTCGGGGAACAGTTCCTTCACCGCGTAGGCGAGCAGGTGGGCCGTCGAGTGGCGAATCACGTCCAGGCCGGCCGCGTCCTTGTCGGTGAGGATCGCGAGCGGCGTGTCGTGGTCGATCAGGAAGCTGGTGTCGACCACGCGCGCGAGTTCGCCCTGCCCCACTTGAGCGGCCAGCGCTGCCTTGGCCAGGCCGGTGCCGATAGCCGCCGCCACCTCGGCTACCGTCACCGGGCCGGGGTATTCGCGTTTCGAACCATCGGGCAATTGAATCGAGATCATCACGGAAGCTCCAGCAAACAAAAAAGGCGCGGACTGAGCCGCGCCTTGTTCGAGAAAGGGAAGGGGAATGCAGGTCGAGACGCGCGGCCGACTAGACCTTCTGGAGGAAGGTGGTAGTTCGCGGTGTCATAACCATCATTGCCTTTCTCGTCCCTTTTCGTTGAGGGACTGATTCTACATGGGCAGGATCGAGACGTTCGCGCTGCGCTCGATCAGCCACAGCATGCCGACCACGATCGCCGCGTACGACCCGCCACGGATCACCAGCGGCCGGTAGCGCGGCCATTGGCGCAGCACGAACAGCAGCGCCGTGGCGCCGACCACGATCATCAGCTGCCCGAGCTCCAGCCCGATGTTGAATTCCAGCAGCGCGCGCACGAATTCGCCGGTCGGCAGGTTCAGCTCCGACAGCACCCCGGCAAAGCCGAAGCCGTGGATCAGCCCGAAGAAGAAGGTCACGACCACGCGCCGGACCGGGAAGATCGGCCAGACGTTGTCGAGCGCCGCGAGGATGATCGTCACCGCGATCGCCGGCTCGATCACGGCCGGCGGCAGCGACACCAGCTTCAGCGCCGCCAGCCCCAGCGTGATCGAGTGCGCGACCGTGAACGCCGAGACGATGCCGATCACCGGCCAGACCGCCTGCGAGAGCCGCTCGACGGGGCGCCATCCGTCCGGCGTGCGCCGCATCACCGACGGCAGCAGCAGGCACAGCAGGAACAGCACGTGGTCGTAGCCGGTCAGGATGTGGCGCACGCCCTCGCGCAGGAAGCCGAACGCGCCGCCGGAGGCGCCCGCATCGTGGCGCGCGCCAACGCCGCGCGCCGCGGCGGGCCCGCTCGCGCGGGTCGGGTCGAGCATCTCCAGCGTCGGGGGCTGACCGGCGCGTTGCAGCTTCGCGATGCCGCGGTGGGTCGGATCGATCTCGGCGAACAGCGTGTAGGTGATTGCCGGCGGTGTCGCCAGCACGCAGTCCGAGGCCAGCAGGATGACCGCGTACGCACCGTCGTTGCGGCGTTCGAGCGCTTGCCCGGTCGGGCGCAGGCTGCAGCCTGCGAGCGCCAGGCGCGGCAGTGCGTACGCTTCGATGCGCGGCCATGCGGCCTTCACCTCGCCCCAGGTCAGGCGGCCGTCCTCGTTGGTGTCGATGTCGATCGCGGCATCGAGGTCGCGCAGCGCGATGTCCCAGCGCACCGACGTTCCTTTCGTGCCGGCATCGATCTGCAGGTACGAATCGCTGGCCTTGTGCGCGTGGGCGATGCCGGCCGCGGCCAGCAGGCCCGCGATGCACAGCGCGCGAAGCCCCCGGACGGCGACGCGGTGCATCACAGCAGCGCCTCGACGCGACGATCGATCAGGCCGATCGACTCGACCGCCCGCCTCGCCTCCTGCAGCGCGCCCGGCTTCCCGCTCGCGCGCGCCGCCTGCGCCAGCACCAGCAGGTCGAGTGGCTCGCGCTGGAACGCGACGTCGCCGCGCGCGAGTTCGAGCGCACGTGCCGCATCGTGATCCACCATCAGCGCGAACATCGCCTGCTCGCGGCCATGGAAGATCTTCGCATCGGGCCGCTCGTTCGCGAGCGCGATGCGCTCGCGCATCTCGGCGGCGTCGGCGGCCGCGCCGGGCGCACCCGCCTGCACGCCGGCGATCGCCAGCCGCAGCAGCACCGCGTCGCTGCGAACCTGCCCCTTGAGCAATGCCAGCGCCTGCACCGGCCGCCTCTGCTCGATCAGGAGATCGGCATAGTCCAGCGTGGTGTACGGATCGGGATCGAGCGCGAGCGCCGTCCGGAATGCGGCCTCGGCCCGGGCGGGCCGGCCGGCGCGCTGTTCGAGTTCGGCCACGCTGGTCAGCAGCCAGGCACGCGTCGCCGCGGGCTGGCGCGGGTCCTCGAGCAGCGTTTCGAAGCTCGCGCGGGCCTGCTCGACATGGCCGCGCAGGGCGGCATTCTCGGCCGCACACGCGGTCGCATGCAGCGCTGCACCGGCGCGCCCCACCTGGGCGCAGGCGGCGTCGGATTCGATGTAGCGGCCCTGCACGCGGCGCACCGTCGCCAGTGTCAGCCAGGCCTGCGCGCGCCCTGCGGCCGCGGGACGCGCGAGCAGCGTCTTCAGCGTCGCGGCCGATGCATCGAACTCGTGCAGGTACTGCTGCAGGGTGGCGCGCATCAGCAGCACCTCGTCGGGGGCGGTGGCGGCGTCGGGCCAGGCCGAGATCGCCGCCATCGCCATGCCGGCGAAACGTGGATCGCCCAGCGCGTGGGCCTGGGCGAGGTCGCCTTTCGCGGTCGTCAGCGCGAGCGCGGCGTCGCGAGGTTGCTGCGCGAGTTGCAGCCGCAGGCGTCGCGCTTCGGCGCGGCTGCCGCTGATCGCGGGCAGCACGTCGACGACCTCGTCGTCGCGGGTCGGCGCGATCGGGGTCGCGCGCGACGCGGTCGCCGCGGCCATCAGCAGCGCCGCCAGGAACGCGGTCAGCAGGAGCGGGTGGGGTCGCATGGTGTCGGTGATCGAGGTCGGCGACCGCAGGGCGGGACGCTTCGCGCGCTCCGCCCCGCCATCGTCAATTGACAGGCGTCGGCTCGCCGGTGTCGTCCGCCGGGGGCGTGACGGCACTCACGTCGACCGGCTCGAGCATGTCGGCCGCCGACGCCACCAACGCCTTCAGGTAGCCGATGAAGCCGTCCGGCGACGCGCTCGCGCTCGCCGGAACCGACTCGGTCGCCGGCGGCGTGTGGTCGCCGCCGCCGCCACCGCAGCCGGCCAGGGCCGCGGCGGCGCACAGCGCAAGGATCCAGGACTTCTTCATGGCGTGCTCCTTGTGCGTGCGTTCACTGGGCACCCGGCAGCGGCGTGCCGACGTACGGGAAGCCCGCCAGCAGCGGACCGGCCGCCCTCACCTTCGGGCCCGCCTGGTCGACCCCGTCGTGCAGGTTGAACACGCTCGTGCCCAGCGGCACGGCCGACGGCTTGCAACTCGCGCCGAACTTGTACGTGTCGGCCGTGCCGTTGGCCACGCACAGGCCACCCATCACCGCCACCAGCGAGATGTCGACGACGTCGTCGTTCGGACGCCGGCCGTTCGGGTAGCCGGCCAGGTCGCCGTCGCCCGACAACAGCCCGCCGAGCAGGCCGAGCCGGTTCTGGCTCGCGTACGGCGTCGCCGGGATCGCGGTGTTCAGGCGCAGCATTTCGGACGCGGTCACCGTGCCTTGCTGGTTCACGCCCTTGATGCCGGTGAGGAACGTCGTCACGAGGTCGGTGCGCGGGAAGTTCGTCGGCGAGATGCCGGGTGCGTTCAGCGCGATCTCGAGCAGCTTGGGCAGTGTCGGGTTGGTGACGTAGGTAGCGAACTGGGCATCGTCCTTCGGCTTGGAGGCGTTGAACCTGTCCTTGTCGTTCAGGCCGATCACGACCTCGTTGACCAGCGGCATGCCCAGGCGCGAGACCTGGGTCCAGGCGCCGCCATGCAACGCGGCGGTGCCGTAGCCGCTCTTGGGCGCGCCGTCGCGAAGCGTCCCCTGGCGCAGGCTGGCCGTCGTCCAGCCGCCGATGACGGTGTCGGAGCCGGCGGTCAGACAGCTCGCGGGCACCTCGAGGGCCAGCGAGGTGACGTTCTTGTCGTGCAGCGAGTCGGTGCCGGCGTCCTTGTTCGAGTTGTCGAGCAGGAACGCGGCGCTCGGCACGTTGACCAGGTCGAAGATCACGCCGAGGTTGACGGCGAACGGGTCCTTGCGCTGGCCGACGAACACCTTGCCCGGCGTGCTGCAGCCCGGGATGTTGATCGCGTAGATGAACTGGCTCGCGTAGCCGGCGTAGTTCGGAATCGTCTTCGTGCCGATGTTGTCCGACGGCTTCGCGAACGTCGTGGTCGAGGCGCCGCCACCCAGCGGCGTGCCGCTCACGGCCGCTGCGGTGCCGGTGCGGCGGTCGCCGCGAACGACGGTCAGCGTGTAGCTCTCGGTCACGTTCAGGTTGGCGCCGGTCGTGTCACTCACGCCGCCGAACTGCGTCAGCGGGATGCCGACGTTCGTGCCGTTGATCGGCAGGGTCTGGCCCTTGGACGTGTTCGTGAAGCGGAACTGGAACGTCAGGTGCTCCTTCGCATCGCCGACGTTGTCGACGTGGATCTCGTACAGCGCGTTCGGGTCCAGCTTGAAGTAGTTCGGGCCGCCGTATGCGTCCTGCAGCGGCAGGTAGTCGGCGATCATCGTGACGAAGCCGGTGCGGCCCGGCTCGTAGCTGTTGAACATGTAGAAGTCGCTGGCATCGACCTTCGGCGTCCCTGTGATCGCAGGCGCCTCGCGGTGGCTCGAGGCCATGACGGGTGCGGCGCTCAGGCCATACAGCGCAGCGATGGCCGCGAGCAGCGGCAGCAGGCGGGGGGAACCGGCTCGTTGAGATTTCATGGTGTCTTCCTTTGCTTGAGGTCGTGGGGCGGCCAGCGGGCGGGCCCGCAAGGTCGACTCGTTCTGACGCCGCCCGGCCGATGGCCCTGGCGTCTGAAGCCCCTTACGCCAGCCCTTCACGGCTGGATGCAAGGCCAAGGAAGATTTCCGTGCGTGCCGTCAGCTGGCCGCGATGCCGCCCTTCATGCGTTGCGCGAACTCGCGCCGCAGTTCGCGCCGCATGCGCGCGGCGGCGTCGCGCCGGCGCTGGTTGTCGGTCAGCAGCTCCAACGGCGGCACCGCGACCGGCCGGCGCTCCTCGTCCATCGCCACCATCGTGAAGAAGCAGCTGTTCGCGTGCCGCACTGATTGGGTCTGGATGTTCTCGGTGACGACCTTGATGCCGATCTCCATCGACGTGTTGCCGGTGTGGTTCACGCTCGCGAGAAAGCTCACCAGCTCGCCGACGTGGATCGGCTCGCGGAACATGACCTGGTCGACCGACAGGGTCACGACATAGCGGCCCGCGTAGCGGCTCGCGCAAGCGTACGCGACCTGGTCGAGCAGCTTCAGCACGGTGCCGCCGTGCACGTTGCCGCTGAAGTTCGCCAGGTCGGGCGTCATCAGCACCGTCATCGTCAGTTCGTGTTTCGGCAGGTTCATGTCGGTGCACCCTTTCTCAGATCAGCGGCTGCGCAGCAAGACCCGCGCCGCCCGCGGCCCACGCAGCGAACTCGTCGCGCAGGCGCTCGCTCTCCTGCAACGCGCGCGACCAGCTCGCGATGCGGCCCTTCGTGTCGTTTCCGAAACGCTTGAAGTCGGATCGATCCGGCAGCTTGCCCGAGGGCAGCGTCGCGATCCACGCCGGGCTCGGCGACAGCACGACCACGTTCGACAACCGGTCCGTCGCGCGGTGGCGATGCGTCAGGAACTTGTCCAGCCACCCCGGCACGATGTTCTTCTGGAAGTGCGGGTACAGCACGAGCGCCGGCGCGCCGTTCGCGGCATCGGGCATCGACGCGTAGTTCAGGTGCAGGTGGTAGTCGGTGATGCCACCATCCCAGTAGGCACCGCGCGGTGCGCCGGCGATGTCGTGCACCGGATCGAGCCAGTACGGGATCGAACAGCTCGCAAGAAGGCTTGCCGACAGGTTGTCGGCCCCGAGTCGGGCGACATGGGTGCGGTAGTCGTTCAGCGCGATCGGCAGCGGCTCGCGCGGGTCGGAGAAGACGACGCGCTCCCACTAGCCCCCCATCGCGCGCCGGCTCAGTGCGTTGGCCGCGAACGCGCCCGCATGGCCCAGCGGCGTGCTGAGCGACGACAGCGCACGGCCGTGGCGGCGCAGCAGGTGCCGGCCGCGGCTCGTGAAGACGTGCAGGCGAAAGCGCGGGTTGCACAGCAACTCGTCGCTGCGCGCGTCGAAGCGCGCGCGCAGGTTCGCGCCGAACACGGCGCTGACATGGCGCGGCGCCGGCGGCTTGCCCGGCGCGTGCTCGTACTCCTGGTGGATGTAGTCCTGCGCCATCTGCGCCAGCGCCGCGGCGGGGTCGTCCAGGCAGGCCGCCGCCATGCGCCAGGCGCCGATGGACGCACCGAGCAGGTGGATGGCCTGCGTCGCGGGCGCGAGCCATTCGCCGAACAGATAGCGGTCGAGCGGGTTCAGCGCCAGCCCTTTCGGACCACCGGCCGCGGCGGGGATCGCGCGGATGTGCTGCGGCTGCAGGCCGTGCTCGCGCAGCGCCCGCAGCGCGCGCGGGCCGGCGTGGACGCTCAGGGCTTGCATGTTGCAGACTGTATCCGGCCTGCGCAGTAGCATTCGTCCATGCATCACGGTCACGATCATCACGACGACCACAGCGAGCTGGACGAGATGGAGTTGCACGTGCGTGCGCTCGAGTCGGTCCTCACCCGGAAGGGCTACGTCGATCCGGCCGCGCTCGACGTGCTGATCGACACCTACCAGACGCGGATCGGCCCGCGCAACGGCGCGCGCGTGGTGGCGCGGGCCTGGGTCGACGCGGCGTTTCGCGACTGGCTGCTGCGCGACGCGTCGGCAGCGATCGCCTCGCTCGGCTACCGCGGTCGCCAGGGCGAGCACATGGTCGCGGTCGAGAACACGGCCACGCGCCACAACCTGGTCGTGTGCACGCTGTGCAGTTGCTACCCGTGGCCGGTGCTGGGCCTGCCCCCGGTCTGGTACAAGAGCGCGCCCTATCGATCGCGCGCGGTCAGGGATCCGCGCGGCGTGCTCGCCGACTTCGGCGTGACCCTGCCCGACACCACCGAGATCCGGGTCTGGGACTCGACCGCCGAGGTTCGCTATCTGGTGATTCCGCAGCGCCCCGCCGGCACCGGGCACCTGGGCGAAGACGAGCTCGCCGCCCTGGTCAGTCGCGACACGATGATCGGCACCGGGCTGGTCGCCGCGCCGCCGAGCGCGCCATGAGCTACCTCACCCATGCCGACCTCGGCGGCGAGAGCGGGCATGGCCCGGTGGTGCCGGAGCCCGAAGGCGAACCCTGGCACGCCGACTGGGAGCCACGGGTGCACGCCATGGCTCTCGCGATGGGCGCTACCGGCGCCTGGAACCTCGACATGAGCCGCGCGGCGCGCGAGACGCTGCCGAACTATGCCGACCTGAGCTACTACGAGATCTGGTTCGCCGGCCTGCAGCGCTTGCTCGTCGAACGCGGGCTCGTTCGCCCGGACGAGATCGAAGCCGGCCGGGCACTGCATCCGCCGCTGAGCGTGAAGCGCGTGCTGCGCGCCGCCGACGTGGGCGCCGCGCTCGCCGCCGGCTCGCCCACGCTGCGCGCGAGCGCACTCGCGCCGCGCTTCGGCGTGGGCCAGCAGGTCCGCACCCGCGCCGGGCCGGTCCCGCATCACACGCGGCTGCCGGGGTATGCGCAAGGCAAGCTCGGTGTGGTCGAGCGCCGCCAGGGTGTCCATGTGTTCGCCGACGCCCATGCCCAGGGCCTGGGTGAAGCGGCGCAGTGGCTCTACACCGTCGTGTTCGACGGCGCCGAGCTGTGGGGCAGCGCGGCCGCCCCCGGGCTGACGGTGTCGGTCGATGCGTGGGACGCCTACCTGGAGCCCGCGTGACCGCGCCCGTCGCGCCGCTGCCGGGCATGCCCACCGACGCACAGGGCCCGGTGTTTCGCGAGCCGTGGCAGGCGCACGCCTTCGCACTCGCGGTGTCGCTGCACCAGCGCGGCCTGTTCACCTGGCCCGAATGGGCCCAGGCGCTCGCGCAGCAGATCGCGGCGGCGCAGGCCGCGGGCGATGCCGATCTCGGCGACACCTACTACCACCACTGGCTGGCGGCACTCGAAACCTTGGTCGCGGCCAAGGGCGCCAGCTCGGCCGGCGAACTGGACCGCTACCGCCGCGCCTGGGACCACGCGGCCGATCGCACGCCGCACGGCCAGCCGATCGAACTGAGCCCCGGCGACTTCGCCTGAGCGTCAGCGCCCGCCGCGCAGCTTGGCGAACGCATCGGCCATCGCCGACGCGGCCGGCGCGGGGGTCGACACCCGCCCGCTCTGGCGCTCGCCGCGCTGCGCCGGCCGGAACGCATTGCCGGCACGCTCGCCGGCCGGCACCGGCTTCGCGTCGAGCTTCATCGTCAGCGAGATGCGCTTGCGCGCGAGGTCGACCTCGAGCACCCGGACCTTGACGATGTCGCCGGTCTTGACGACCTCGCGCGCGTCGTTGACGAACTTGTTCGCGAGCTGACTCACATGAATGAGTCCGTCCTGATGCACGCCGAGGTCGACGAACGCGCCGAACTGCGCGACGTTGCTGATCGTGCCCTCGAGCGTCATGCCGGGCTGCAGATCCTTGATGTCCTCGATGCCGTCGTTGAAGCGAGCGACCTTGAAGTCGGGGCGCGGATCGCGGCCCGGCTTCTCGAGCTCGGCGAGCACGTCCTTCACCGTGATCGCGCCGAAGCGCTCGTCGGCGAAGGCCTCGGGCTTCAGCGCGCGCATCACGTCGCTGCGGCCCATCACCTCGGCGGCCGGGCGCCGCAGCGCGGCGAGCACGCGCTCGACCAGCGGGTAGGTCTCAGGGTGCACGCCCGATTGATCGAGCGGATTCTCGCCGCCGCGGATGCGCAGGAATCCCGCGCTCTGCTCGAAGGTCTTCGCGCCCAGGCCGCTGACATCGAGCAGCTGCTGGCGGCTGCGGAACGCGCCGTGGGCATCGCGCCAGCGCACGATGCTCGCGGCGACCGCGCCGCTCAGACCCGACACGCGCGCCAGCAGCGGCGCCGACGCGGTGTTCAGGTCGACGCCGACCGAGTTGACGCAGTCCTCGATCACCGTCGACAGGCTCTTCGCGAGCTCGCCCTGGTTCACGTCGTGCTGGTACTGGCCGACGCCGATGCTTTTCGGGTCGATCTTCACCAGCTCGGCCAGCGGGTCCTGCAGCCGCCGCGCGATGCTGACCGCGCCGCGCAAGGTCACGTCGAGTTCGGGCAGCTCCTTGCTCGCGTACTCGCTGGCCGAGTACACCGACGCGCCGGCCTCGCTGACGACGACCTTCTCGAGCCGGGCGTCGGGCGCGATCTGCTGCAGCCGCTTGATCAGGTCGGCGGCGAGCTTGTCCGTCTCCCGGCTCGCGGTGCCGTTGCCGATCGCGATCAGGTCGACGCCATGCGTCGCGCAGAGCTTGCCCAGCGCGTGCAGCGCACCGTCCCAGTCGCGCCGCGGCTCGTGCGGGTAGACGGTGTCGGTGGCGAGCACCTTGCCGGTCGCGTCGACGACCGCGACCTTGCAGCCGGTGCGGATGCCCGGGTCCAGCCCGAGCACGACGCGCGGGCCCGCCGGCGCGGCCAGCAGCAGGTCGCGCAGGTTGGCCGCGAACACCTTGATCGCGACGGCCTCGGCCTCCTCGCGCAGCCGCCCGAACAGGTCGCGCTCCAGGCTCAGGCTGAGCTTGACCTTCCAGGCCCAGGCGATGCACTTGCGGATCAGGTCGTCGGCGGGCCGCTTCGCATGGCTCCAGCGCAGATGCACCGCGATGCGGCCCTCGGCGAGCGCGGGCCGGCCGGGCGCCACGACCTCGTCGGTCACGAGCTTGACGTCGAGCAGTTCGAGCGCGCGGCCGCGGAACACCGCCAGCGCGCGGTGCGAGGGCACGTTGCGGATCGGCTCGGCGTAATCGAAGTAGTCGCGGAACTTGGCGTGATCGGGCAGCGTGCCGTCCTTGCCGTCCATCAGCCGGCTCTGGAACAGCGCTTCGCCCCAGAGCCAGTAGCGCAGCGTGCGCACCAGCGCGGCGTCTTCGGCCCAGCGCTCGCAGAGGATGTCGCGCACGCCGTCGAGCACCGCCGCGGCGTCGGCGAAGCCCGCGTCGGCGTTGATGAAGGCGGCGGCCTCGTCGAGCGGCACCCGGTCAGGTTCGGCGAACAGCCGATCGGCGAGCGGCTCGATGCCGGCCTCGCGCGCGATCATCGCCTTGGTGCGCCGCTTCGGCTTGAACGGCAGGTACAGGTCCTCGAGTTCCTGCTTGGTCGGCGCCGCGGCAATCACGGCCTGCAGCGCCGGCGTCAGCTTGCCCTGCTCCGCGATGCTCTTCAGCACCGCAGCACGGCGCTCCTCGAGCTCGCGCAGGTAGGACAGGCGCGCCTCGAGTTCGCGCAGCTGGATGTCGTCGAGGTTGTCGGTCGCTTCCTTGCGGTAGCGGGCGATGAACGGAACGGTGGCCCCGCCGTCGAGCAGCTCGACCGCGGCGTTGACCTGAGCCGGCCGAACCTTCAGTTCGGCGGCGATCTGCAGAAGAATCTTGTCCAAGAGAAAGTGCCGCGCTCAGGCTGCGCGGCCGGTAGCGAATCGAAGCGGCGCAGTGTGCCACACGCCTCGCGCCGCGAGGGCCCGCTGCCTCGGACGCCTCAGCGCGCCGACGCGGCCGGCAGCGCCGGCATCGGCAGGGGCGCCGCCGGTCTGGCAGGCTCGACCTCGGTCGTCACCGTCTCGCGCAGGATGCCGCCGCCCTTGACGCTGCCGCTGACGCTGGTGCTCTGGCCCTTGGCGCGCGCGATGCAATCGCGCATCTCGTCACCGCTCAACGCCTTGCAGCGCTCCTTGGCGTTGCGGCGGTACTTCGCATCGCCGTCGTTCAACTGGCCGCGCTTGGCGGCGTCGAGCGCCGCGCCGGCTTCCTTCAGGCAGGTGGATTGCGCCTGCCCCGACTCGCCGCTCAGGCACCGCGCGCGCTCCTGCTCGTAGCGCACCTGGGCGTCCGGCGGCACGGCGGTCGCGGCGATGGCCGCGCCGGCAGACAGCCCGAGCATCGCGCTGGCAAACCACGCGGCGGCGAATCGGTGCATCGGGTGCTGGCGTGACAGGATGGTGTGCATGGCGGACTCCTCGTTCTGGTCGTCGATGAACCACTCTAGGCCCGACAGCGCAGCTCGCTCGTCGGACGGCAGCGCGACTGCGGGCCGCCTGCGCCGACTCGCGCGTAGGAATCGTCTGGCGCCTCAGGCGCGCAGGCGCTTCAGCACGCCGTGCGCCGCGGCGGCGCCCGAGGCGAAGCACGCGCTGAGCAGGTAGCCGCCGGTCGGCGCTTCCCAGTCGAGCATCTCGCCGGCGCAGAACACGCCGGGCAACGCGCGCAGCATCAGCGCCTCGTCGAGCGCCTCGAAGCGCACGCCGCCCGCGCTGCTGATCGCCTCGTCGAGCGGGCGTGCCGCAGCCAGCGTCAGCGGCAGCGCCTTGATCGCGGCGGCCAGGCGCAGCGGGTCGGCGATGGCGTCACGCGGCAACAGCTCGTGCAGCAGCGCGGCCTTGACGCCGTCCAGGCCGAGGCGACTCTTCAGGTGCGTCGCGAGCGAACGCGAACCGCGCGGGCGAGCGACCTCGTCGCGCACGAACTCGGCACTGCGCGCCGGCAGCAGATCGATCAGCAGCGGCGCGTGACCGCGCGCGGCGATCGTGTCGCGCGCCGGGCCCGACAGCGCATAGACCAGGCTCCCTTCGACGCCGCGTTCGGTGACGACGAACTCGCCGCGCTGGGACACCTCGCGACCGTCGGCCGCGTGCAGCGTGAGCGCGACGTTCTTCAGCGCCTGCCCGGCGAACTTGGTGCGAAAGAAGTCGCTCCAGCCCGGCAGCAGCGCGCCGGCGTCGCCGAGCCGCGCGATCTCGAAACCGCAGTTCGACGGTTGCAGCGGCGCGACCTCGACGCCGCGGGCCTCGAGCAAGGGCAGCCACGCGCCGTCGGAACCGAGCCGTGGCCAGCTGCCGCCGCCGAGCGCGAGCAGCAGCGCATCGCCATGCCATGCCGACTCGCCCTGCGGTCCGGCGAAACGCAGCGTGCTGCCGGCGCCGCCCTCCCAGCCCAGCCAGCGCTGCCGCATGTGGAACGCCACGCCCGATACGCGCAGCCGGTGCAGCCAGGCGCGCAGCAGCGGCGCGGCTTTCAGGTCGGTCGGAAACACGCGGCCCGAACTGCCCACGAAGGTGGAGATGCCCAGCCCCTGCGCCCAGGCGCGCAGCTCGGCCGGGCCGAACGCGCGCAGCAGCGGTTCGAGCGCGCCGCGGCGCGCGCCGAAACGCGCCGCAAAGGCCTCGAACGGTTCGCTGTGGGTCAGGTTCAGACCGCCCTTGCCGGCCAGCAGGAACTTGCGGCCGACCGACGGCATCGCATCGAACAGGTCGACCTGCGCACCGCCGGCCGCGAGCACCTCGGCGGCCATCAGGCCGGCCGGGCCGCCGCCGACGACGGCGACGCGGCAGGTGGGAGAGGAATTCATGGCGGCAATGGACGGGTTCGGCGGCGGCGCAGTGTGGCACAGGCGGCCGCGTAAGATTCCCGTGACGGGCGCGACCGATGGCGAATCCAACGCAAGCAAACGCAAGGAGTCTGTGCCATGGCCTCGCTGAATCGATCCACCGCGTCGCGCGCCGGCCTGCTCGCGCTGGCCGCATCGATGGTCCCGGCCGCAGTCGGCGCGGCGCCCGTCTGCAGTGCGCACAGCGGCGCGCTCGCGGCGACCGTGGTCGAGCTCTACACCTCCGAGGGCTGCAGTTCCTGCCCGCCCGCCGACCGCTGGCTGTCGCGGCTGCAGGCCGAGCCCGGTGTCGTCGCGCTCGCGTTCCACGTCGACTACTGGGACCGGCTGGGCTGGAAGGATCGTTTCGCGAGCCCCGCCTACACGCAGCGCCAGGCGCAGCAGCAGGCCGTCAGCGGCGCCCGCTTCAGCTACACGCCGCAGGTGATCGTCAACGGCATCGACCGGCCCGACTGGCCGCGCGCCTCGATCGCGGCGGCCGCCCGCGCGGCGCCGGTGGACGTGCGGCTCAGCCGCGACGGCAAGCGCGTGACTGCCGTGGTCGCGCCGTTGAAAGGCGCCCCGGCGCGGCTGGCCGCGTACTGGGCCGTGACCGAGCAGAACCACGTCAGCGCCGTGAAGGCCGGCGAGAACGAAGGCGCGACGCTGACCCACGACGCCGTCGTGCGCGACTACCGGCCCGTCGCCGCCTGGGCCACCACGCCCGATGGGCCGCCGGCGACGCTGCAGTTCGAACTCGGCGCCGCGGCCGATCCGGCGCACCCGCGCCAAGTCGACCTGGTGATCATCGACGCCGACCGCGGCCGACCGGTGCAGGCCGCGACGCTCGGCTGCTGAGCGCGGCGCGCCGCCGCGCAGGGCGGGCTGTCAGTCGACCGCGCGCAATTCGGCCCGCAACTTGTCGCCGAGCTCCGGCTTGTGCGCGAACGGATCGGTCGGGTTGCGCGGCGTCATGATGTCCTCGAGCCGCACCTGCACGCTCGCGAGCGACTTCGGGTGGCTGTAGACGTAGAACCGGCGCTGCGCGACGGCATCGAACACGAACTGGGCGACCTGCGCTGCGCTGACCTTGCCGCTGCTGACCGCCTTGTCGCTCATCGCCTGGCCGATCAGCTGGCTCTTCGTCGGCTTGCGTTCGTCTCGCATCTCTGCCGGCCGGTTGCGGTGGCTTTGCGTGATGCCGGTCGGCACGAAGAACGGGCACAGCACCGACGCGCTGATCCGGTCGGTGACCAGACGCAGGTCCTGGTACAGCGTCTCGCTCATCGCGACGACCGCGCTCTTGGTGGCGTTGTAGACGCCCATGTTCGGCGCGTTCAGCAGCCCCGCCATCGACGCGGTGTTGGTGATGTGGCCTTCGTAGCCCGGGTCCTTCGCGGCGGCCTCGAGCATCATCGGCGTGAACACGCGGATGCCGTGCGCCACGCCCATCAGGTTGACGCCGACGACCCACTCCCAGTCCTTCAGTGTCGTCTCCCAGATCAGCCCGCCGGCGCCGACGCCGGCGTTGTTGAAGACGAAATGCGGCGCGCCGAAGCGCTTGAAGGTCGCGGCGCCGAGCGCCTCGACCTCGGCGGCCTTCGAGACGTCGAGCCGGAACGGCAGCACCGCCGCGCCGAGCGCGGTGATCTCGGCGACGGCCTGGTCGAGCGCGTCCTGCTGCACGTCGGCCATCACGATGTTCATGCCCAGAGCGGCGGCGATGCGCGAGGCCTCGAGGCCGAATCCCGAGGCGGCGCCGGTGATCACGGCCGTGCGGCCCTTGAAGGTCTTCATGCGGGGGTCACTTTCATGGAGGTGGAGACTTCTTGATCTGGAACGCGATGCGCGGGAAGTGCACGTGCACGAGGCCGGCACGCGCGTCGGTGCGGGCGATCACGACCTCCTGCGCACTCAGGCCGACGAGCGTGCCGCCGACCGCATCGTGCGCGTAGTCGGTCGGCGTCACCGTCACGTCACCGCCCTGCTCCAGCCCGGGCTCGGCGGTGAACGACAGCGGCGCATGCCTGCCCTGCGCCGCGATCGCGATCGCTTCGGCACTGCACACGCACGACCGCTTCGGCCGGCGCGTCGACACGGTCGAGTTCCATCCGAGCTACCACGCGCTGCTCGGGGCCGCGGTCGGCGCCGGCC
>JAYSLR010000276.1:0-5366 GCA_043725365.1 Rhizobacter sp.
GGCCAGCAGCTCGATCTGCTGGCCGCGCGAGTAGTTCAGCACCCACTGGTTCCAGCGGTTGTTCAGCACCTCCCAGCTGCTGCGCAGCCGATCCATCAGCTGCGGGCTGACGTTGGCGATCGCCCCGGCGACGAAGCCGCGCGCCGGCAGCAGGCGGGCGCCGCGGTTGACACGTTCGGGCGCGACCGCGGCGGTCGGGTCGGCGCGCACCCAGCCGTTGCCCGGCTGCCAGTATTCGGCCCAGGCATGGGCCGAACTCTGGCGCACGATGTAGTAGCCGTCGCTCGAGAACGGGTCGACGCCCTGGTAGCCGGTGACGACGCGCGCGGGCACGCCGAGCGCCCGCATCACGACGACGAACGCGGCCGCGAAGTGCTCGCAGAAGCCCTCGCGCCGATCGAGCCAGAACTCGTCGACCGCGTCGCGCCCGCGCGCGTCGCCATAGCTGCCGGGCGCCAGCGTGTAGCTGAAGCCGGCGGTGCGGATGTGCGCGAGCAGCGCCTGTGCGAGCACGCGCGGCTCGGCGGCAGCGAAGCGCGGCTCGCGCTTCAGCGCCGCGGCCCATTCGAGCGTGCGCGGGTTGTAGCCGGGTGGCAGCTCGAGCTGGTCCTGCAGGCTCGGCTCCGGGGTGACCGGGCCGTGCCGGAAGTCGATGAAGGCCTCGGCGCGCAGGCGCACGCGCTCGACCAGCGGCCGGTCGGTGCGCCACTGCAGGTCGGGCAGGCCGAACACGCGCATGCCTTCGAGCTGCGGCGCGTCGGCAGCGGCTTCGAGCAGCGGCAGAGCGGTCAGCCGCGACGGCTCGATCGTCATCTCGTAGCGCAACGGCGTGCCACTGGTGCGCAGGTTGCGGCGCGGCGGCGCAAAGGCGCCGAAGGAGGGTGGCTGCGCCTGCCACTCGATGCCGTCGAAGTGCGACAGCACCGGGCCGCGGAAGTACAACGCGCCGGGTGGCGGCGGTGTGCCGTCGAAGCGGATGCGCAGCGCGATGCTGTCGTCCTGCGCGACCTCGGCGACCGAGCCCATGCGCATCGAGTTCGAAAGCCCGGTGGTGCTTTGCCCGTCCTGCGGCACGCCCCACAGCGGCCCGATGCGCGGGAACAGCACGAACAGCAGCGCCATGATCGGCGCGCCGAGCAGGGCGGTGCGGGCCGACAGCCGCGCGGCCTGGCGCAGGCTGGGCTGGCCGACCGGCATGTGCGCCAGCACCAGCGCGGTCAGCAGCCCCCAGACCGAGACCAGCATCGCCGCCGCGACCGGGAGCGACTGCGAGTACAGGAAGTGCGTCAGGATCAGGAAGAAGCCGAGGAAGAACACGACGAAGGCGTCGCGGCGCGCCCGCAGCTCCAGCGTCTTCAGCGCCATCAGCACCACCGCCAGCGTGACGCCGGCCTCCTTGCCGAGCAGCGTGCGGTGCGACCAGAAGGTCAGCCCCGCCGCGAGCAGCAGCACCGCGACCAGCACCCAGCGGTTCGGCAGCGGCGCGTTGACGATCGCCAGCCGCGCGCGCCAGAGCAGCACCGTGGCCGTCAGCAGCGAGCACCACGCCGGCAAGTGCGAGACATGCGGCAGCACGGTCCAGCCGATCACCGCGAGCAGGAACAGCGTGTCGCGCGCGTCGCGCGGCAGATGCCGCCAGCTGGGAGTCATGACGGCGCCCCGATCGCCGTGTACGGCGAGCGACCCTCCGGGAGGGTCGGGCCTTGCTTGGGGCGGCCCGGCGCGGCGGCCCGGCAACCGGTGACGGCGGGGCGCCTCACTGCCACAGCGCGAGCGCCTCCAGGCAGCGGCGGCGCTGTGCGTCGCCGTCAGTCGCTGCGATCTCGGCACCGGGCAGCCGCAGCCCGTAGTCGATGCCGGCGCGGTGGGCCGCGAGCGTCCACGCGGTCAGGCGCGACAGGCGCTCCTCGGGCGCGAGGTTGCCGCAGGCCTGCCAGGCCAGCCAGAGCTCGTGGTGCGCCGAGGCGCTGGTGTCGCGGCTGACCAGGTCGCCGCTGGTGTCGAGCGCCTTCGCGGCCTTCTTCCACGCGATCAGCTTCAGCGGGTCGCCGCGGCGGTAGGCGCGCACGCCCTCGACCTCGCCGCCGTCGGCACTGCGCGACCGGGTCGGCCCGCCCGGCACCGGGCGCGCCGGCGGCAGCGGCGCCGTGGGGTATTCGGGCCGGGGGTAGACGAGCAGCTGCGCGGCCGGCCGCCAGACCGTCCAGACCCGGAACAGCCCGAGCGGGAAGCGCGTCTCGGCGCCGAGCGTCGGCGCCGCGTGCAGGCCGCGTGCCGCCGGCACGAAGCTGACCTGCGCGTGGGCCTGGCCGAGCGCCGGCACATCGATCCAGCTCAGCGTCGCGTCGGGCGCGCCAGCCACCTTCAGGCCGATGCCGAAGCGGGCGCTGCCGGGGCTGGTCAGCACCAGGTCGAGCACCGCCGGGTCGCCGGCGAAGACCGGCGCGACCGGCTTCAGGTGCAGGGTCAGCCCACGCAGCGTCGCGTGCGTCAGGTGCATCGAGACGACGCCGCTGCCGGCGAGCAGGAAGGTCAGCACATAGCCGAGGTTGAGCTGGTAGTTGACCGAGCCGACCAGCAGCACCAGCAGCGTCAGCCCGAACATCCAGCCGGCACGGGTCGGCAGGATGTAGACGTTGCGCTGCGTCAGCAGCAGCGTGTCGTTGCGCGGCTGGCGTGCCTGCACCCAGGCCTGGAAGCGCGCGCGCACGAAGGCGGCCGGATTCAGGCCGGCCAGCACGGCTGCAGGGGCGTCGGCCATCGCGTTCGCCACTACGGCAGCGGCACCGCCTCGACCATCGCCCGCACCTGCTCGACGCGCCCGCGGCCGGCGCCGGCCACCGGCACGAGCCGGTGCGCGATGGTCTGCGGCAGCACGTACTGCACGTCGTCGGGGGCCACGTAGTCGCGCTGCGCGAGCAGCGCGCGGGCGCGCGCCGCGCGCAGCACGCCGATGCCGGCGCGCGGGGAGAGCCCCTCGACGAACCAGCGGCCCGAGCGCGTGGCGGCGATCAGCGCCTGCAGGTAGTCGAGCAGCGCGTCCGAGACGTGCACCGCCTGCACCACGTGCTGGGCCGCGACGAGCTGCTCGGGCGTCATCACCGCGCCCAGGCCGTGGATCGCCTCGCGCCGGTCCTGCCCGGCGAGCAGCGCGCGCTCGCTGGCCTGGTCGGGGTAGCCCAGCGTGATGCACATCAGGAAGCGGTCGAGCTGCGATTCAGGCAACGGGTAGGTGCCGAGCTGGTCGCTCGGGTTCTGCGTCGCGATCACGAAGAAGGGCTCGGGCAGCGCGCGGGTCTCGCCCTCGACGGTGACCTGGTGCTCCTCCATCGCCTCGAGCAGCGCGCTCTGGGTCTTCGGGCCGGCGCGGTTGATCTCGTCCGCCAGCAGCACCTGCGCGAACACCGGACCTTGATGGAAGACAAAGGCTTCCTTGCTGCGCTCGTAGACACTGACGCCGATCAGGTCGGAGGGCATCAGGTCGGCGGTGAACTGGGTGCGCGAGAATCGCAGGCCCAGCGAAACCGCCAGCGCGTGCGCCAGCGTGGTCTTGCCGACGCCGGGCACGTCCTCGATCAGCAGATGGCCGCCGGCCAGCATGCAAGCGACGCAGTCTTCGATCTGGGCGCGCTTGCCGACGATAATCGTGGCGATCTGGTCGACCAGTTCGGTGAGTTGGGCGGCCAGCGCCTTGCCTGCCTGTTTGTCAACGCGTTGGTCCATGGGCCCACGTTACCCGAAAAGCCAAGAGCCCTGAGTCCGATGAGCACCGCCTTCTACAGCCACCCCGACTGCCGCGGCCACGACATGGGTCGCGGCCACCCCGAGTGCCCGCAGCGCCTCGACGCGATCGACGACTACCTGCTCGCCACCGGGCTGGACGTGGCGCTGGAGCGCGTCGAGGCGCCGCTGGTCGACCTGCGCGACGTGGCGCATGCGCACCACAGCGGCTACGTCGCCGAGCTGCGCGATGCGCTCGAACACATGGATGCCGACGCGCCGCTGCTGGCGCTCGACCCCGACACCGCCGCGAGTGCCGGCACCTGGGCCGCGGTGCAGCGCGCCGCCGGCGCGGCGGTGGCCGCCACCGACGCGGTGATCGACGGCCGTGCCCGCAACGCCTTCTGCTCGGTGCGCCCGCCCGGCCACCATGCGACCCGCGGCGAGGCGATGGGCTTCTGCTTCTTCAACAACGTCGCGATCGCGGCGCGCCACGCGCTCGACGAGCGCGGCCTGGCACGCGTCGCGATCGTCGATTTCGACGTCCACCACGGCAACGGCACCGAAGACATCATCGCCGGCGACGAGCGCGTGCTGATGGTCAGCATCTTCCAGGACCGGCTGTACCCGTTCAGCGGCGGCGTGCCCCTGGGCACGAACATGGTGAACGTGCCGGTGCCGGCCTACACCCGAGGCGCCGAGGTGCGCGAGCTGATCGAGGCCAACTGGATGGCGCGGCTCGAGGCATTCCGGCCGCAGATGATCTTCATCTCGGCCGGCTTCGACGCGCACCGCGAGGACGATCTCGGCCAGCTCGGCCTGGTCGAGGCCGACTACGAGTGGATCACGCAGCGCATCAAGGGCGTGGCCGACCGGCACGCGCAGGGCCGCATCGTCTCGTGCCTCGAGGGCGGCTACAACCTGGGCGCGCTGGCGCGCAGCGTCGCCGCGCACCTGCGGGTGCTGGCCGGGGTCTGACCGGGTGGCCGTCGCCAGCTTCGACCCGAAGGGCCTGACCGACCTGCTGGGCGCGCTGCTCGAACCGGGCGCGGCGCTCGAGCTGGCGGCGCTGGCCGGCTGCCTGGTGCTGGCCTGGGCGCTGGTGCGGCGCATTCGCGGCGACGAGGCGCCCGACGACTCGGTCTGGTTCGGCCGGCGCATCGTCGATGGCGTGCTGTTCCCGATCCTCGCGCTCGCGCTGGCGTTCGCGGCCCGCTTCGCGCTGCACGCGACCGAGCACGCGGCGGTGTTCCGCCTCGCGCTGCCGATGCTGATCTCGCTGGTCGTGATCCGCCTGAGCGTGCGCGTGCTCGGCGCGACCTTCGCGGGCGCGCGCTGGGTGCGTGTCCTCGAGCGCAGCATCTCGTGGCTGGCCTGGCTCGCGGTCGTCGGCTGGGTCACCGGCGTGCTGCCGGTCCTGATGGACGCGATGGACGAGCTGCACTGGCACATCGGTGCCACCCGCATGTCGCTGCGCAACGTGGTCGAGGGCACGCTCACGGCCGGCCTGGTGATGGTGATCGCGCTGTGGATCTCGGCGGCGATCGAGAAGCGGCTGCTGCACGGCAGCGGCAACACGCTGTCTCTGCGCAAGATGGCGGCCAGCATCGTGCGCGCGTTGCTGCTGTTCGTCGGGCTGATGTTCG
>JAYSLR010000277.1:0-4103 GCA_043725365.1 Rhizobacter sp.
TCGCCGACACCGTCGGCAAGGTCTGGGGCCTGGGCTCCGACACGCCGAAGGACCCGGGCCCGTGGGAGGGCGAGCTGCGCAACATGTGGAAGCCCACGCAGGTGCCGCACCTGTGGTTCCACGGCGGCAACCTGCACCAGTCGCGCCACTACTCGCAGTTCCTGTCGCTGCAGCTGAAGGCGCGCATGGAGGGCATCCCGACGCCGGTGTACCGGCTCGCGCCGTCGTACCACCGGCGCTGAGTGACCACGCGGCGCGTCTAGTGCGCGCCGACGACCACCGGCACCTCGGTCGCCGGGGGTGTGTTGCGGCTGCGCCCCGCACGCACGATGCCGTCGATCATCACCATGCCGACGCCGGGCAAGTCGCCGAGCTGCACGCTGTCGAGCAGGGTTGCGCCGGCGCTGTGCTGGGCGCGGTCCATGAACACGAAATCGGCGTCGCGGCCGACCTCGATCAGGCCGCAGTTCAGGTTGCGGATGCGCGCGGTGTTGCCGGTCGCGAAGCAGAACACCAGCTCGGCCGGGAGGTTCGCCAGGCTGGCCAGCATCGCGATCATGCGCAGGATGCCCAGCGGCTGCACCCCGGAGCCGGCCGGCCCGTCGGTGCCCAGGATCACGCGGTGCGGGCACTTCAGCTGCAGCGCTATCTTCGCCGCGGCGATCGCGACACGCTCGTTGCCGTTGTGCACGATCTCGATCGCGCGGCTCGATTTCTCGCACAGCTCGCACACGTGCGCCTCGCTCAGCGAGGTGTGGCCGCCGTTGATGTGGCCGATGATGTCGGCGTCGGCCTCGAGCACCACGTCCTTGTCGATCAGCCCCGAGCCGGGGATCGACGGCCCGCCGGTGTGGATCGTGCTCTGGATGCCGTACTTGCGCGCCCACTTCACCATCGTCGCGGCCTCGGTCCCGCCCTTCACCGAGCCCAGGCCGATCTCGCCGAGCAGGCCGACGCCGGCCTCGGCGAGTTCGCGAAAGTCGCTCTCGACCATGCCCTTCTCGATCACCGGCGCGCCGGCCAGCACCTTCACGCCGTTCGGGCGGAAGTTGTCGAACGCGCGCTGCGCGGTGATCGCCAGCGCCTTCAGGCCGACGATGTCCTTCGGCCGGCCCGGCAGGTGCACCTCGCCGGCCGAAATCATCGTGGTCACGCCGCCGTGCATCGTCGAGTCGATCCAGCCGAGCTGGCCCTGGCGCGGGGTCCAGTCGCCGAACACCGGGTGCACGTGGCTGTCGATCAGGCCCGGCGCGACGCAGGTCGCACGCGCGTCGATCAGCGTGTCGGGTTCGTCGGTGTCGAGATCTGCCTCCTTACCCACGGCGACGATCACGCCGTCGCGCACGACGATCGTGTCGGCGTCCAGGATCGGCTTGTCGATGTCGCCCGACAGCAGCAGCCCGATGTTGCGGATCACGACCTTGCCCGACTTGCCGGTGGATGCTGCGTCTGCCATGGAAACCCTCGTGCGCGTTGGTTCAGTGAATCCTACATGAGCGTTGCGGCCCGTGCCATGCTCGGCGCCGCGGCGCCCGCCTATGATCCGCGCATGCCCAAGAAGAACTCGACACTGCGCGCGCTGCAGGACGGCCTCGGCGAGATCGGCCGCAGCGGTGCGCGTTCGCTGATCGGCTCGTCGATCGACTGGTCGACGAGCTGGTGGCATGTCGTCAAGGTCGGCGCGCTGATCCTGGTGCTGGCGCTGTCGCCCTCGACCTACGATCGCGGCACGCGTGCCGCGCTGGCGCGCCACCTCTACCTCGGCAGCGCGCCGATCCTGCCCTGGTTCGGGCTGCTCAGCGCGGTGATCAGCGTGGTGCTGATCCGCATCGTCATCGTCACCGCGCTGAGCTACGGCCTGTCGCAGTACGCGCTCGAGATGCTGGTGCGGGTGCTGGTGCTGGAGCTGATCCCGCTGACCGCGGCGCTGTTCGTCGCGCTGCAGGTCACGGTGCCCAGCGGCGCGGCGCTGATCCGCATGCACGCGCACGGCGAGTTCGCCGAACTGATGCGCAACGGCGGCGACCCGCTGCGCCACGAGCTGATGCCGCGCGTCGTCGCCGGCGTCTTCTCGGTGCTGCTGCTGGCGGCGGTCAGCTGCCTGATCGCGATGCTGCTCACCTACCTGGCGGTCTACGGCTTCACGTTCGGCGCGTTCGGCGGCTTCACGCGCACGATGGGCCGGATCTTCGACCCCGGCGTCACGATGATCCTGGTGCTGAAGACGCTGTTCTTCGGCTTTGCGGTGGCGCTGATCCCGGTGGCCGCGTTCCTGCGCGGCGCCCGGTCCGGCGCGATCACCAGCCTCGAGCTGCAGAGCCTGGTGCGTCTGTTCGCGGCGATCCTGCTGATCGAGATCGTCTCGCTGGTCGGCAACTACTATTGACGCACCCATGGACGACACCCCGCCGTCATCGCCCGCCGCCGCGCCGCCGCTGCCCGCGCACCTGGAGTTCAAGGCGAGCCTGCTGCTGCTCGTGCTGGTCTTGCTGGTGACCGGCGCCGGGCTGTACCTGAGCTACGCGCGCGGCGCCTTCGAGGCGACGCAGCGGCTGGTGCTGGTCGCCGAGGATTCCGAAGGGGTGGCGGTGGGCATGGACATGACCTTCGCCGGTTTCCCGATCGGCCGGGTCGGCGGCATCGAGCTCGCGCCCGACGGCAATGTCCGCATCCTCGTCGACGTGCCCGTCAAGGACGCGCACTGGCTGCGCGTGTCCAGCGTGTTCGCGATGCAGCGCGGTCTGGTCGGCGCCACCAACATCCGCGCCTACAGCGGCATCCTGACCGATCCGCCGCTGCCCGACGGCGCGGTGCGCACGGTGCTGCGCGGCGACGCGGCGGCCGAGGTCCCGCGCCTGATGGCCGAGGCGCGCCAGCTGCTGTCGAACCTGAACGCGATCAGCGCCGAGGGCTCGGCGGTCAACGAGAGCCTGGCGAGCCTGAAGACCTTCTCGGCCAAGCTCAATGCGCCCGGCGGCGCGATGAGCGCGCTGCTCGGCGGCGATGCGCAGGCCGCGAAGCTGCTCACCACGCTGGACCGCACCAACACGCTGCTGGCGCGCCTGGACGGCCTGGCCGCGAAGGCCGACACGCAGGTGTTCGGCAGCGACGGCGTGATGCGCGATGCGCGCGCGACGATCCAGCAACTGGGCGGCGTGCTCGGCGACGCGCGCGCGAGCCTGAAGAAGGTGGATGCGGTGCTCGACGAGGCCAAGGCCGTCGGCGCGAACGCACGCGCCGCGACCACCGACCTCGGCGCGCTGCGCAGCGAGGTCGAGACCAGCCTGCGCAACATCGACCAGCTGATCAACGAGGTCAACCGCAAATGGCCGTTCGCGCGCGACACGGAACTCAAACTGCCATGACGAGCCGCGCCGCGCTGATGCTGGTCGTGCTGCTCGCCGGCGGGTGCGCGAGCCGCCCGCCGGCGCCGGACTGGCAGGGCAACGCCAAGTCGGCCACCGAGCGCGCGGTCGCGGCGTATCTCGTCGGCAACGCACGCGTCGAGGCCGCCGAGCTCGCTCGGGCGCGCGACGAGGTCGGCCGCACCGGGCGCGCCGACCTGCTCGCGCGGGTCGAGCTGTCGCAGTGCGCGGCGCAGGTCGCGAGCCTGGTGTTCGGGCCGTGTGCCGGCTTCGAGGCGCTGCGCGCCGATGCCGCGGCGCCCGAGCGCGCTTACGCCGCCTACCTGCGCGCTCAGGCCACGCCGGCCGATGTCGCGCTGCTGCCCGAGGCGCATCGCGGCGCGGCGGGAACGGCGGGCGCGGCGGCGCTGAACGCGGTCACCGACCCGCTGGCCCGCCTGATCGCGGCCGGCGTGCTGTTCGAGGCCGGCCGGGCCGACCCGGCGGTCGTCGCGGTCGCGGTCGATACCGCCTCGGCACAGGGCTGGCGCCGGCCGTTGCTGGCCTGGCTTGGCGTGCAGCTCAGGCTCGCCGAGCAGGCCGGTGCGAGCGACGCGGTGCAGCGCCTGCGTCGCCGCATCGCGCTCGCGCAGGGCGGGCCCTAGTGCAGTGTTTCGTTTTGTTTGGAACTTAAGCGGCTGTTGGCGCGAATGACCTTCTGCAGGATGTCGCGAGCGCTTTTGGTCCAGATGAACGGCT
>JAYSLR010000278.1:0-5053 GCA_043725365.1 Rhizobacter sp.
CGGCAACTGGATCTCGCGCACCTATGTGGCGGGCCGCGCGGTCGGCAACATGCGCCAGCCCAACCACCTGAGCAGCCTGCTGCTGTGGGCCATCGTCGCCGCGGTGTGGCTGGGCGAGGCGCGGGTCGTCCGCCGCTGGGGGGTCGTGCTGCTGGCGCTGCTGTTCGTCTTCGTCGACGTGCTGACGGCCTCGCGCACCGGTGCGCTCAGCATGGGGCTGCTGGTGCTGTGGGCGCTGCTGGACAAGCGGCTGTCGCGGCCGTCGCGCTGGGTGCTGGGCCTGTCGGTCGTGGCCTACCTCGTGTTCTGGTACGGCACCGGCGTCTGGGCCGACCACACCCACCACGTGTTTGGCGGCGAGACGCGCTTCAGCACCAAGGGCGACATCTCGAGCTCACGCTGGGGCATCTGGTCGAACACGCTGACGCTGATCCGCATGCACCCGTGGGCCGGCGTGGGCTTCGGCGAGTTCAATTTCGCGTGGACGCTGACGCCGTTTCCCGGCCGGCCGGTGGCGTTCTTCGACCACACGCACAACCTGGTGCTGCAGTTCCTTGTCGAACTCGGCGTCCCGCTCGGGCTGCTGGTGATCGGCCTGATGCTGTGGGCGCTGTGGGCCGCCGCGCGCGCGGCAGTGGCGAAGCCGGCCGCCGACGAGCCGCCGGGCGAGGCGCTGCTGCGGCCGGCCGCGTTTGCGCTGGTGCTGCTGATCCTCGGCCACAGCCTGCTCGAGTACCCGCTGTGGTACGCCTACTTCCTGCTGCCGGCGGCGTTCGCGTTCGGGCTGTGCCTGGGCGGGCCGGCGCTGCGGCCCGCGCCGGTCAGCCCGCCGGGGGCGACCCGGCCGCTGCTGATCGCCGCGATGGTGCTGATGGTGGGCGGCATGCTGTCGGTGATCGACTACGCGCGCGTCGTCGTGATCTTCGCGCCGGGCGAGGGCGCGCCGGGCCTGGCGGAGCGCATCGTCGACGGGCGCAAGAGCGTGTTCTTCGCGCACCATGCCGACTACGCGGCCGCGACCACCTCCGATCACCCGGCCGACGTGATGCCTGCGTTCCTGCGCGCGCCGCACTACCTGCTCGACGCGCGCCTGCTGCAGGCCTGGGCGACGGCGCTGAACGAGGCCGGCGACACGCAGCACGCGCGCTACATCGCGCAGCGCCTGCGCGAGTTCCGCAACGAGCAGTCGGCCGAGTTCTTCGCGCCCTGCGAGGTGCCGCCGTCGCCCGGCAAGACGCTGCCGTTCCAGTGCCTGGCGCCGACGCGGGCATTCAGCTACGACGACTTTCGCTGAGGCCGGTTCGGGTCACGGAGCGTGCTGGCAGGTGGGCGGCGCGCGGCACGCTGCGGCCGGCACCGGCTCACTTCATCAGCCTGGCCCAGAGGTTCTTCAACGACATCACGAACACCACCACGGCCAGCGCCCCGGCGGCCACGTGCGGCGGGCTGGGGGCGGTGCCGTGCATCGGCTTGGTCGCGTTGACGAAGGATCGCGTGTCCTTCGCGGTCTCGGCCGACAGCTCGGCGGACTTCGACAGTTTCTCGCCGAGCTTCTCGAGTTCCTTGATGGCTCGCATCAGCTCTTTCAGCAGCACACCCTGGCGGGTCGCGGGCTCCTTGCCGAAGTTCTTGCACGACTCGGCGACCTTGCGCATCGCGTCGAGCTGCTTGGGATCGACATTGGCCGCCTTGAACGCCATGGCCAGGGCCATGCGCCGGGTGTCCGACTCGACCTTCAGTTTCAAGGCCTTGGCGTCCGCGACCTGGGCGGCGATCCGGTCGGGTTGTTTGGTCTGCAGGTAAGTGCCGGGCGGTTTGGGCATGAAGGGTCTCCGGGGGAGGACGACACGATTCTGCGGCGCCGGCGGCCCATGGCGTATCCCGAAGGTGGCGGGCGCGCAGCGGATCGACGCCCCCGCGGTGTCGCTCCGAACGGGGCGAAGACGAGAATGACGCCGATGCACGAACCCACGCTGTTGCTTCGCTCGCGCCTTGTTGCCATGACCCTGGTGGTCGCCGTCCTCGCGGGTTGCGCCGCGGTGCCATCGCCGGCGCCCGAGCTGCCCGCTCCGCCGACCCCCTTGGCCGTCGGGACCCCGCCGGCGGCCGACGAAGCCGACGAAGCCGCGCTGCAACAGGGCTTCGCCCGCTGGGTCGCGGGCTTTCGTGCGAACGCGGGCTCCGCCGGCATCGACGACGCGACGCTGGAGGTCGCGTTCGAGACCGTCCGCTACCTGCCGCGCGTCGTCGAACTGGATCGTGCGCAGCCCGAGTTCACCCGCACGGTCTGGGACTACCTGGACAGCGCCGTGACGCTGCAGCGTGTCGCGCTGGGCCGGCAGCTGCTGCTGCAGTTTCGCGGCGAAGCCGACGCCGCGGCCGCGCGCTACGGCGTGCCGCCCGCCGTCGTGGTCGCCATCTGGGGCATCGAGAGCAACTACGGCAGCAACTTCGGCAACATCCCGACGATCGATGCGCTGGCGACGCTCGGCTTCGAGGGCCGGCGCGAAGACTGGGCGCGCGGCCAACTGCTCGCCGCGTTGAAGATCCTGCAAGCCGGCGACATCGATCGTGCGCACATGATCGGCTCGTGGGCCGGCGCGATGGGCCAGACCCAGTTCCT
The DNA here is from genome assembly GCA_043725365.1 of Rhizobacter sp. Lineage (GTDB taxonomy): Bacteria > Pseudomonadota > Gammaproteobacteria > Burkholderiales > Burkholderiaceae_C > LMDS01. Next base: position 2,624 of record JAYSLR010000278.1, read on the forward strand.
CCCGTCCGTCTATCAGGCGTATGCCGTGGACGCCGACGGTGACGGCCGGCGCGACATCTGGGGCAGCATGGCCGATGTCATGTCGTCCACCGCGAACTTCCTGGCGCGCTCGGGATGGCAGGCCGGCCAGCCCTGGGGAGTCGAAGTCCGGTTGCCGCCGGACTTCGCGTACGAGCGCGCCGACGCCGCGGTTCGACAGCCGGCCGCACAGTGGGCCGCGCAGGGCGTGCGAACCCTGGATGGTGTGCCGTTGCCGGCGTTCGCCGACGGCACGATCCTGCTGCCCGCGGGCGCGCGCGGGCCGGCCTTCCTGGTCGGGCCGAACTTTCGCGCGATCCTGCGCTACAACAATTCGGCCAGCTATGCGCTCGCGGTCGGCCTGCTGGCCCAGTGCCTGCTGGACGGCCCCGGTGTCCAGGCGCCGTGGCCGCGCGATCTGCCGGCACTCACGCGCAGCCAGTTGCTCGCGCTGCAGACTGCCCTGAACCGGCGCGGCTTCGCCAGCGGCGAGCCCGACGGGATGATGGGGCCCGCCACGCGTGCCGGGCTTCGCCGCTACCAGCTCAGCGCCGGCCTGCCCGCGGACGGCTATCCGACCCTGGACGTGCTGGAGCGCTTGCAGGCGCCGTAGTCCGGTCGGCGGCGCGCCTGGCGCACAGGGGGGCGGCCGCGCAAGTTGCGGCCGCGATCGACGTGGCCGGTAGCGCTGCCATCTGCGAGAATCGTCGCATGAGCCTGGATGCAAACCCGCCGCGACGAACGCGGCGCGGCAGCGGTGCCGTCACCTTGCACGACGTGGCGAAACTCGCGGGCGTCGCCCCCATCACGGCCTCGCGCGCGCTCAACACGCCCGATCAGGTCTCGGCAGACGTCCGGAAGAAGGTCGCCGATGCGGTCGCGCGCACGGGCTACGTCCCGAACCTGCTCGCGGGCGGGCTGGCCTCGACCCGAAGCCGCCTCGTGGCCGCTGTGGTGCCCACCATTTCCGGCCCGGTCTTCCTCGAGACCGTTCAGTCCCTGACGCAGGCGCTGGCTGAGCGGGGCTACCAGCTGATGCTGGGCCAGGCGGGCTACGAAGGTTCGCGCGAGGACGCACTGCTCGAGGCGATCATCGGGCGTCGACCCGACGGCATCGTGCTGACCGGCATCATGCACTCCGCCGAAGGCCGCAGGCGCCTGCTGGCGTCGGGCATTCCGGTGGTCGAGACCTGGGACCTCACGCCGACGCCGATCGACATGCTCGTGGGCTTCTCGCACGTCGAGGTGGGGCGCGCCGTGGCGACCTTCCTGCACGCCAAGGGGCGACGCCGTTTGGCGGCGGTGGCCGGCAACGACGAGCGCGCGACCCGCCGGCTGGAGGCGTTCCGTGCCCGCGCGCAGGCGCTCGGTCTGTCCGAGGTCCGCGTCGTCGTCGTGCCCGCGCCGACCACCCTGCGCAGCGGGCGCGATGCGCTGATCCAGCTGATGCGCGAGGGAGACGCGATCGACGCCGTGTTCTGCAGTTCCGATCTGCTGGCGCTGGGGGTCATGACCGAGGCGCAGGCCAGCGGCGCGGCCGTGCCGGCACGTCTTGCCATCGTCGGGTTCGGCGACCTGGAGTTCGCGGCGGACCTGCATCCCGCCCTGACCACGGTCCACATCAACGGCGCGGCGATCGGCCGCCAGGCCGCCCGGTTCATCGTCGACCGGGCCGAGGGCCGCAGCGTCGACGAGCGGGTCATCGACATCGGATTCTCGATCGTCGATCGCCAGAGTGCCTGAGCCGACCCGAGGGTAAGTCTCTAGCTTCCAAGGTCTTGAAGTACGCGTTAGGTAGCGCTACCATTCTGGTGCATTTGGTAGCGCTACCGTTCGATCGCCGACATCCCCGAGCCCGCCCATGACCACCCCGGCACCTGCCATCGGCAACCAAGCCACCCCCCGCATCACCGCGCTGCGCGTGATCCCGGTCGCCGGGCGCGACAGCATGCTGCTGAACCTGAGCGGCGCCCACGGGCCGTTCTTCACCCGCAACCTGCTGATCCTCACCGACAGCGCGGGGCACACCGGCGTCGGCGAAGTGCCGGGCGGCGAGAAGATCCGCCAGACGCTGGAGGACGCGGGCGCACTGGTCGTCGGCCAGCCGCTCGGTTCCCATCAGGCGTTGTTGCGTGACGTGAGGCAGCGCTTCGCCGATCGCGACGCCGGGGGCCGCGGCGCGCAGACCTTCGACCTGCGCACCACGATCCACGCCGTCACCGCGATCGAATGCGCGCTGCTCGACTTGCTCGGTCAGCACCTGGACGTGCCGGTGGCGGCGCTGCTGGGCGAGGGCCAGCAGCGCGATGCGGTCGAGATGCTGGGTTACCTGTTTTATGTGGGCGACAAGCGCAAGACCGACCTGCCCTACGCCAGCGAGCCGAACGCCGACAACGACTGGTTTCGCCTGCG
>JAYSLR010000279.1:0-2680 GCA_043725365.1 Rhizobacter sp.
TGAATTTCCTCGGGGTGTGGATGGTGATGCTGCGTGCGGCGAGCCCGCTCACTGCATGTGCTGGCCGCCGTTGATCGCGATGTTCGCACCGGTCACAAACGCGGCCTCTTCCGAGGCCAGGTAGATCACCAGCCCGGCGACCTCTTCCGGCTTGCCGAGTCGCCCGACCGGGATCTGCGGCAGGATCTTGGTGTTGAGCACGTCTGCCGGGATCGCCGTGACCATCTTCGTGCCGATGTAGCCCGGCGAGATCGTGTTGACGGTGACGTTCTTCTTCGCGACCTCGAGCGCCAGCGCCTTCGTGAAGCCGTGCACGCCGGCCTTCGCGGCCGAGTAGTTGGTCTGGCCGAACGCGCCCTTGCTGCCGTTGACCGACGAGATGTTGATGATGCGGCCCCAGCCACGCTCGACCATGCCGTCGGCGACCTGCTTGGTCATGTTGAACAGGCTGTCCAGGTTGGTGCGCATCACCGCGTCCCAACTGATCTTGTCCATCTTCTTGAACGTGGTGTCGCGCGTGATGCCGGCGTTGTTGACCAGCACATCGACCGCACCGACCTTGCCCTGCACCTCGGCGACAGCCTTGGTGCAGGAATCGAAGTCCGACACGTCGCAGGCGACCGCGGTGATGTCGTAGCCGTTCTTCTTCATGTCGGCGACCCACTGATCGTGCTTGGTGTTGCCGGGCGAATAGGTCACGACCACCTTGTAGCCGGCGTCGACCATCTTGGTCGAGATTGTCTCGCCCAGACCGCCCATGCCGCCCGTGACCAGGACCACGCGATGCTTGTTTGTCATGTCGACTGCCTCCTGCGTATCGAACGCATGTGTGAAAGGGAATGGCGCTTGCCGTCAGCCCGGGTGCCCGGTGGTGGCCGGCATGTGGGCTTCGCTCTGGTCGAGCTCCTCTTCGGGATCGTCGGACTCGGTGCCGCTGGCATTGTCGAGTTCGCGCGCGAGACGCGCTTGATCGAGATCACCGGTCCAGCGTGCGACCACGATCGTGGCTACGCCGTTGCCGACGAGGTTGGTGAGGGCGCGCGCCTCGGACATGAAGCGGTCGATGCCCAGGATCAGCGCCAACCCGGCGACCGGCACATGACCGACCGCCGACAGCGTCGCCGCCAGCACGATGAAGCCGCTGCCGGTCACGCCGGCCGCGCCCTTGGAGGTCAGCAGCAGCACCAGCAGCAGCGTGACCTGCTGCGTCAGCGTCATCGGCGTGTTGGTGGCCTGGGCGATGAACACCGCCGCCATCGTCAGGTAGATCGAGGTGCCGTCCAGGTTGAACGAGTAGCCGGTCGGGATCACCAGACCGACGACCGACTTCTTCGCCCCCAGGTTCTCCATCTTCGCCATCATGCGCGGCAGCACCGACTCGCTCGACGAGGTGCCCAGCACGATCAGCAGCTCTTCCTTGATGTACTTGATGAACTTCCAGATCGAGAAGCCGTTGAACCGCGCGATGCCGCCGAGCACGACGAAGATGAAGATCAGGCAGGTGGTGTAGAAGGTCGCCATCAGCGCGCCCAGCGACAGCAGCGAGGCCACGCCGTACTTGCCGATCGTGAACGCCATCGCACCGAAGGCGCCGATCGGCGCCACGCGCATGATGTAGCCGACGATGCCGAACAGCACGTGCGAGAACTTCTCGATGAAGTCGAACACCAGCGTGCCGCGACCGCCGAACTTGTGCAGCGCGAAGCCGAACATCACCGCGATCAGCAGCACCTGCAGGATCTCGCCCTTCGCGAAGGCGTCGACCACGGTGCTCGGGATCACGTCGAGCAGGAACTGTGTCGTCGAGGTCATCTTGCCCGGACCGGTGTAGGCGGCAATGCCCTTGGTGTCGAGCGTGCCGGCGTCGATGTTCATGCCGTGCCCGGGCTGCACGATGTTGATCACCAGCAGGCCGACGACCAGCGCGACGCTGGAGACGACCTCGAAGTACAGCAGCGCCAGGCCGCCGGTCTTGCCGACCTTCTTCATGTCCTCCATGCCGGCGATCCCCACCACCACGGTGCAGAAGATGATCGGCGCGATGATCATCTTGATCAGCTTGATGAAGCCGTCGCCCAGCGGCTTCATCGCTTCGCCGGTGCTCGGGAAGAAATGCCCGAGCAGCACGCCGACGATGATCGCGGTGACCACCTGCAGGTACAGGGATTTGTAGAGTGGCTTGCGTGGCGGGCTGTTGGGTTCCATGGGCGACGTCGGGAATCTCTTGCGCTGCGAGCCGATGGCGCAGTGATACCCCTGCGGGCGATCGGGCGCAAGAGGGGTTCCACAGGCGCGATCGGGCCGCGGCGTCGCGCCGCCTGCGTTGACGTGCGTCAAGCCGGGGGCCGCCGCGCCATCGTAGATTGCGCCATGAATCCGCCGATCGCGCCCGCTGCACCCGTCGCCGCTGCCGGCGCCACGCTGGACGATCCGCACGCGCAGGCCGGTTTCACCTCGTGGGCCACCGCCGCCGACGGCGAACGGGTGGCCCGCTCGCACTTTCGTCTGACCGGCCTGTACTGCGCGGCCTGTGCCGGCCCGATCGAGGCGGCGCTGCGGGCCGAGCCCGGCGTGATCGACGCCGAGGTCAGCTACGCCACGCGCCGCGCCACGGTGCGCTGGCGCCCGGCGGCGACGCGCCCGACGCGCCTGGTCGCGGCGGTCGAGCGGGCCGGCTACG
>JAYSLR010000280.1:0-5447 GCA_043725365.1 Rhizobacter sp.
CGATCGCCGGGTCGGTGATCTCCACGCCGTGGTGCACCTCGTACTTCTCCTGCAGCCCGCGCAGGATCGCGATCGTCGCCTCCACGGTCGGCTCGCCGACCAGCACCTTCTGGAAACGGCGCTCGAGCGCGGCGTCCTTCTCGACGTACTTGCGGTACTCGTTCAGCGTGGTCGCACCGATGCAGTGCAACTCGCCGCGCGCCAGCGCCGGCTTGAGCATGTTGCCGGCGTCGATCGCGCCCTCGGCCTTGCCGGCACCGACCATCGTGTGGATCTCGTCGATGAAGACGATGGTCTGACCTTCGTCCTGCGCGACCTCCTTCAGCACGCTCTTCAGGCGCTCCTCGAACTCGCCGCGGAACTTGGCGCCGGCCAGCAGCAGCGCCATGTCGAGCACCAGCACGCGCTTGCTCTTCAGCGAATCCGGCACCTCGCCGGCGACGATGCGCTGCGCCAAGCCTTCGACGATCGCGGTCTTGCCGACGCCGGGCTCGCCGATCAGCACCGGGTTGTTCTTGGTGCGGCGCGACAGCACCTGGATCGCACGGCGGATCTCGTCGTCGCGGCCGATCACCGGGTCGAGCTTGCCCTGGCGCGCGCGCTCGGTCAGATCGAGCGTGTACTTTTTCAGAGCCTCGCGCTGGCCTTCGGATTCGGCGCTGTCGACCTTCTGGCCGCCGCGCACGGCCTCGATCGCCGCCTCCAGCCCTTTGCGGTTGAGCCCGTGACCGCGGACGATCCCGCCCAGATCGGTTTTCGCATCGGCCAGCGCGAGCAGGAACATCTCGCTCGCGATGAACTGGTCGCCGCGCTTGCCGGCTTCCTTCTCGGCGGTCTGCAGCAGCGATGCGAGATCACGCCCCGGCTGCACGACCTGGCCGCTGCCCTGCACCTGCGGCAAGCCCTTGATCGCGGTGTCGAGCGCGGTCTTCAGTGCCGCGCTGTTCGCGCCGGCGCGGTCGAGCAGTGCCTTCGGGCCATCGGCCTGGGCCAGCATCGCGGCCAGCACATGGGCGGGTTCGATGTACGGGTTGTCGTTCGCGACTGCGAGACTTTGGGCGTCCGCGAGCGCTTCCTGGAACTTGCTGGTGAGTTTGTCGATTCGCATGGGGAAGATCCTCCGATTGCGTCGGACATGAGGCGCAAGGGCGGATTTTCAAGCGAACGCCGCGGTCCGCCTTGCGCTCAATCAAGCAGAACGTTCAACGCCGCGAAGCCGAGCGCGGCGCAGGCCAGCGACCCCACCACATGGGCCGCGGTGTGCATCAGCATCAGCGCAAACTGGCCGCGGTGCAGCAGCACCAGGGATTCGCCCGAGAACGACGAGAAGGTCGTCAGCCCGCCCAGAACGCCCGTCACCAACAGCAGCCGCAGCATCTCGTGCGGCGTGCGCTCGAACCAGGCCAGCGCAACACCGATCAGCAGGCCGCCGACACAGTTGACGAGCAGCGTGCCGAGCGGGAACCCGGCCCATTGCGCGTTCAGCCACAGGCCGGCGAGCCAGCGCGCCAGCGCGCCGATCGCCGCACCGATCGAGATCACCAGGATCTGCAGCCACGGCAGCCCCGCGCTCACGGAGTGTCGGGCCCCGCGTTGACGCTCGCGATGCCCCAGCGCGCAACCGCCGCATCGTCACTGCTGCGCGCATCGACCCAGCGCGCGCCTTCGGGCGTCTGTTCCTTCTTCCAGAACGGCGCCTGCGTCTTCAGGTAGTCCATCAGGAACTCGCAGGCCTGGAAGGCCTGACCACGGTGTGCGGAACTCACCGCCACCATCATGATCTGGTCCAGCGGCTGCAGTGCGCCGACCCGATGGATCACGCGCGCCGCACGGATCTCGAAGCGCTGCATCGCCGCGTCGATCATGGCCTCGATGGCACGCTCGGTCATGCCGGGGTAGTGCTCGAGCTCCATCGCGCTGACGCCCTGGCCGTCGTTGCGGTCGCGCACGGTGCCGATGAACGAGGCGACGGCGCCGACCGCCGCATCGCCGGCGCGCAGCGCCGCGACCTCCGCGCCGAGGTCGAAGTCGGCGGTCTGGATCGTGACGCGCGCGGCCGCCATCAGTACCGCCCGGCCGTCCCGAAGGTACTGAGCGCCCCCTCGGGGGGCAGCGAACGAAGTGAGCGTGGGGGTTTCATTTCAGCCTCCGGTCACCGGCGGGAAGAACGCGATCTCCGCGCCGTCCGCCACGGTCACGGCCTCATCGCACAAGACCTGGTTCAGCGCACTGCGCAAGGCGCGCCCCCGGGCGAGCGCCGTGGCGTGCGCGCCGCCGCGTGCGATCAGTGCGTCGCGCACCGCGCCGACCGTGCTGCCCGCCGCGACCTCGACCGGCTCGCCCGCGCCGAGCGCTTCGCGGATCGACGCGAAATAGCGCACCGTGAGCCTCATGCGAGCCACTCCGCGAAGGCAATGAACTCGACGACATCGCCAGCCCGGATCGCCTGGCCGCTCGGGTTGTCGACCACGCCGTCGCCCCACACCGCCGAGGTCAGCACGCCCGAGCTCTGGTTCGGGAACAGATCGAGGCCGGCGCGGTCGTTGCGCCGCACGCGCAGGAACTCGCGGCGCTTGTCGGGGCGCGGCCAGTCGAAATCGGCGCGCAGCCGGGTGCGCGTGGGCGTCAGTGCGGTCGCGCCCTGCAGGCGCAGCAGCACCGGCCGCACCATCAGCAGGAAGGTGAGAAAGCTCGACACCGGGTTGCCCGGCAGCCCGATGATGTGCGCCGACGAGCCATCGGCGCGGTTCACCGCACCGAACGCGAGCGGCTTGCCGGGCTTGATCGCGATCTGCCACAGCTCGATGCGGCCCTCGGCCTGGACCGCGGGCCGAAGATGGTCTTCCTCGCCGACCGACACGCCGCCGGAGGTGACGATCAGGTCGTTGCCCTGCGCGGCGCGGCGCAGCGCGGTGCGGGTGGCGTCGAGGCGGTCGGGCACGATGCCGAGATCGGTGCAGTCGCAGCCGAGCGCCTGGATCGCGGCGCGCAGGGTGAAACGGTTCGAGTTGTAGATCGCGCCCGGCTTCAGCGGCTCGCCCGGCATCGCGAGCTCGTCGCCGGTCGAGAACAGCGCGACGCGCGGGCGGCGCGCGACCGTCAGCGTCGCGGCACCGACGGTCGCCGCGAGGCCGAGTGCCTGCGGCGTCAGCCGACTGCCGGCGGGCAGCACGACGTCGCCGCAGCGCACGTCCTCGCCGCGCCGGCGAATCCATTGACCCGCCGCCGGCACCGCGTTGACGCGCACCGCGTCGCCGACCGTTTCGCACTGCTCCTGCATCACGACGGCGTCGGCACCGGCCGGCACCTGCGCACCGGTGAAGATGCGTGCGGCGGTTCCAGGCTGCAAGGGCTGACCGACCACCCCGGCAGGGATGCGCTGGCTCACCGGCAGCAGCGCGCCGCTGGCCGGCACGTCGGCGCTGTGCAGCGCGTAGCCGTCCATCGAGGTGTTGTCCTGCGGCGGAACGTCGAGTGTCGAGCGCACGTCGGCCTGCAGCACGCGGCCGAGCGCGTCGAAGGTCGAGAGCGATTCGTGCTGGCCTGCGGGCAGCGGCGCGACCGCCTCGAGCAGGCGCGCGAGCGCCTCGTCGAGCGTCAGCATCGGGGCACGCGGGGTCGTCATGGCGTCAGGCGTGGGCGGCAATGAAGGACTTGACCCGCGCCGTATCGGCCGGCATGACCTCGAAGCGCTTCGGTCGCTGCTCGATGCCCTTCATCGCGGCGGGACGGTCGGGCTCGCGGCCGATCGCCTCGACGATGGTCTCGGCGAACTTCGCCGCCAGCGCGGTCTCGAGCACGATCATGGGCACACCGGGCGTCGCGTGCTCGCGCGCGACCTTGAGCCCGTCGGCCGTGTGGGTGTCGATCACGACGCCGTAGCGCGCGAAGGTGTCGCGGATCGTCGCCAGCCGATCGGCATGCGTGCTGCTGCCGGAGACGAAACCGTAGCCGGCGATGCGCTCGAACTCCTCGGGCGTGATCGTGAACACGCCGTCACGATCGAGCGCCGTCTTGAAGAGCTCGCGCGTGCGCGCCGCATCGCGGCCGACCAGGTCGAAGACGAAGCGCTCGAAGTTCGAGGCCTTCGAGATGTCCATCGACGGGCTCGAGGTCTCGTGCGTCTCGGCACTGCTGCGCACGCGGTAGGTGCCGGTGCGGAAGAACTCGTCGAGCACGTTGTTCTCGTTGGTCGCGAGCACCAGCCGGCGGATCGGCAGGCCCATCATGCGGGCGACATGGCCGGCGCAGATGTTGCCGAAGTTGCCCGACGGCACGGCAAAGTCCACCGCCTCGTCATCGCGCGTCGTGGCCTGGAAGAAACCGGCGAAGTAGTAGACGACCTGCGCCAGCAGCCGCGCCCAGTTGATCGAGTTGACGGTACCGATGTGGTGGCGGCGCTTGAAGGCCAGGTCGTTCGAGACCGCCTTGACGATGTCCTGGCAGTCGTCGAACACGCCCTCGACGCAGAGGTTGTGGATGTTGGCGTCCTGCAGGCTGAACATTTGCGCCTGCTGGAACGGGCTCATGCGGCCGATCGGGCTGAGCATGAAGACGCGCACACCGCGCTTGCCGCGCATCGCGTACTCGGCCGCACTGCCGGTGTCGCCAGAGGTGGCGCCGAGGATGTTGAGGGTCTCACCGCGGCGCGCCAGCTCGTGCTCGAACAGGTTGCCCAGCAGCTGCATCGCCATGTCCTTGAAGGCGAGCGTCGGGCCGTTGGAAAGCGCCTGCAGCCACAGGCCCGGCTCGAGCACCTTCAGCGGCGTGATCTCGGAGGTGCCGAAAATTTCTTTGGTGTAGGTCTTGTCGACCAGCACGCGCAGATCGCTCCGCGGCAGGTCACCGATATAGAGGCAGAGGATCTCGAAGGCCAGGTCGGCGTAGGCCAGGCCGCGCCAACGCGCCAGGGTCGATTCATCGACCTGCGGATAGCGCTCGGGCAGGTAGAGACCGCCGTCAGGCGCCAGGCCCTCGAGCAGGATCTCGCAAAAATGCTTGCGCGCGGCGTCGCCGCGCGTGGAGACATAAAGCATCAGGCGAGCTCTTCCTTGCGTATCCGCGTGATCGGCGCCAGTACCGTGGGCAGTGCCTGGATCTGCGCCAGCACGTCGTTCATCGTGCCCTCGCGCACGCTGTGGGTCAGGATGATCAGGTCGGTCTGCTTCTCGCCTTCGCCGGCTTCACGCTGCAGCATGGCGTCGACGCTGATGCCGGCTGCCGCCAGCAGCCCCGTGACCTTGGCCAGCACTCCCGGCTGGTCGGCGACCCGCAGGCGCAGGTAGTAGCTGGTCACCACCTCGCTCATGGGCAGCACACGCAGGTCGCTCATGGCGTCGGGCTGGAACGCCAGGTGCGGCACGCGGTTCTGCGGATCGGCCGTGTGCAGGCGCGCAATGTCCACCAGATCGGCGATCACCGCGCTGGCGGTGGGCTCGGAGCCGGCG
>JAYSLR010000281.1:0-2387 GCA_043725365.1 Rhizobacter sp.
CGGAGCCGCCGGCGGCCCAGTAGGCCTGCACGACCAGCGGCGTGGCGCCGACCGTGATCAGGTCGTTGATCGCCATCGCGATCGTGTCCTGCGCGATGCCGTCGTAGTAGCTCCTGCCGGTGAGCCGGCGCATCTCGTCGGCGACCAGCGCCTTCGAGCCCAGGCATTCGACGATGCTGGCGAGGTAGAACGGGCCGATGTCGACCACGTAGGCCGATTCGCCGCGCGACGCGGCGACTTCGCTGAAGCCGTGGCCGGCGAGGTGGCGCGCGGTGGACGCGGCGGCGCGTTGCGCGCTGACCTTCAGCGGGTCGATCAGGTCGTAGTCGACGCCCGCCTGGTCGTAGCTGAGGGTGGCGGCGGGCGCGCTGGGATCGTTGGTGGGGTTCATCGGGCGGGGCCGGGCTGGGGAAGCGGAATTATCCGGCACCGGCGCGCACGCCGTGGCGGAGACGGCCGCGCGCCCTTCGCCCACGCGGCACGGGCACCGTGGTCGCGCCCGTAGAATGATTCCATGTCGTATGTCGTCCTCGCCCGCAAGTACCGGCCGCCGAACTTCGAGGCCCTGGTGGGCCAGGAGCACGTGGTGCAGGCGCTGGCGAACGCGCTGACGCAGCAACGGCTGCACCATGCCTACCTGTTCACCGGCACGCGCGGCGTCGGCAAGACGACGATCTCGCGCATCCTCGCCAAATCGCTGAACTGCACCGGCGCCGACGGCCGCGGCGGCATCACCGCGCGCCCGTGCGGCGTGTGCGACGCGTGCCGCGACATCGACGCCGGCCGCTTCATCGACTACGTCGAGCTCGACGCCGCCTCGAACCGCGGCGTCGACGAGATCTCGCAGCTGCTCGACCAGGCTGTCTACAAGCCGGTGCTGGGCCGCTTCAAGGTCTACATGATCGACGAAGTGCACATGCTGTCGACGACCGCGTTCAACGCGATGCTGAAGACGCTCGAGGAGCCGCCCGAGTACCTCAAGTTCGTGCTCGCCACGACCGACCCGCAGAAGGTGCCGCCGACGGTGCTGTCGCGCTGCCTGCAGTTCAACCTGCGACCGATGGCGCCGCAGACGGTGCAGGAGCACCTCGCCGTGGTCCTCGCGCAGGAGCGGATCGATGCCGAGCCGGGGGCGCTGCGGCTGCTGGCACGCGCCGCGCGCGGCTCGATGCGCGACGCGCTGTCGCTGACCGACCAGGCGATCGCCTTCGGTGCCGGTGCGCTGGCCGAGGACGGCGTGCGCCGGATGCTCGGCGCGGTCGACCGCGGCCATGCGGTGCGCATCGTCGAGGCCGTCGCGGCGGCCGACGGTGCCGCGCTGGTCGCGGCCGTCGACGCGCTGCGTGGCCTGGGCCTGTCGGCCGCCGGCACGCTCGAGGAACTGGCGGCGCTGCTGCAGCAGATGGCGGTGCTGCAGGCCGTGCCCGACGCCGCCGATCCGGACGATCCCGACGCGCCACAGGCCACGGCGCTGGCCGCGCTGATCGAGGCCGACGAGACCCAGTTGCTCTACAGCATCGCGCTGCACGGCCGCGCCGAGCTCGGCCTGGCGCCCGACGAATACAGCGGCCTCGTGATGGTGCTGCTGCGCATGCTCGCGTTCCGCCCAAAGGGCGAGCGCGCCGGCACGCGCGCGCCCGCGCAGTCGGTGGCGGCGGTTGCGCCGCGTGTCGCTCCGCGCGCGGTCGGCGCAGCCAGACCGTCTGCTGCCACGCCGCCGCCCGCGGTGGCACAGGCCGCGACGGTCGCGGCAGCGCCCGCGCTGCGCGTGCCGGCGCCGGCGAGCGAGCCGCCGCCGTGGCTGGACGCGCCCTTCGAGGACGAACTCGTCGAGCGGCCCACCGCACGCGAACCGGCACCGCCGCCGATGGCCGCGGCGCCGGTTTCGTTCACGCCGACCGCGCTCGGCGCGCGCTGGGCCGAGCTGGTGCAGCAGCTCAACGACGCGGGCAGCGTCAGCGCGTTCGCGCGCGAGCTGGCACTGCAGGCGCAGTGCATCGCGCTCGACGAACAGGCCGTGCCGGTGCAGTGCCGGCTGCGCGTGGAGCGCGAGGCGCTGCGCGCCTCGGCGCCGTGCGAGAAGCTGCAGGCGGCGCTGGCCGAGACGCTGCAGCGCGCGGTGCGGCTCGAGGTCGAGGCCGGGCCGGCCGACGACTCGCCCGCCCGGCGCGAGGCCGCCGAACGCGCGCGCCGCCAGGCCCAGGCCGAACAGATCATCCACGACGACCCGCTGGTGCAGGCCCTGATGGCGCAGTACGAGACCGCGCGCATCGTGCCCGGCTCGGTCAAACCGCATTAATCGAATCCAGGAGCGACACGATGATGAAGAACCAGTTGGCCGGGCTGATGAAGCAGGCCCAGGCGATGCAGGACAACCTGAAGAAGGC
>JAYSLR010000282.1:0-2150 GCA_043725365.1 Rhizobacter sp.
CGATGCGCGGCTCAAGCAACTCTGGGGCACGGCGGCGGCGCACTGAGACGCAGGGTCACGGCGCGGCGCGCGCCAGAGCTAGACCTGAGCTAGACCTCGAGCCACTCCTTGCGCATCGCCTCGTTCGCTTTGAGGGTTTCTGCCGTGCCTTCAAAGACGATGCGCCCGTGGCCCATGACGTAAAGGCGCTTGGAGATGCGCAGCGCGATCGTCAGCTTCTGCTCGACGAGCAGGATCGCCACGCCACGGCTCGCAATGCGTTCGAGCAGAACGGCGACCAGTTCGACCATCTTCGGCGCGAGGCCCTCGGTGGGCTCGTCGATCATCATCAGGTCGGGGTCGCCCATCAGGGTGCGGCAGACGGTGAGCATCTGCTGCTCGCCGCCCGACAGCACCCCGGCCGGGGTGTGCTCGCGCTCGCGCAGCCTGGGGAACAGGTCGAACATGTCCTGCATCTTCCAGCGGCCGCTGGGCTGGGTGCCCTTCATGCCGAGGATCAGGTTCTCGCGCACGCTGAGCTGGGGAAAGATGTCGCGGTTCTCGGGCACGTAGCCCAGGCCGGCGCGGGCCACCTGGTGCGGCTTCATGGCGATGGTCTGCCGGCCCTTGAAGCGGACCGAGCCAGTGCGCTCGACCTCGCCCATGATCGCCTTGATGGTGGTCGAGCGCCCTACCCCGTTGCGACCCAGCAGCGAGACGATCTCGCCCTCGGCCACATCGAAATCCACGCCATGCAGGATGTGGCTCTTGCCATAGAAGGCATGCAGGTCGCGGACCTCAAGCATGGCCGGTTTCCGCTTCGGCCGAGGTGCCCAGATAGGCCTCCTGCACCGCCGGGTTGGCACGGATCCGCGCCGGCGTGTCGGTGGCGATCACCTGGCCATAGACCAGCACCGAGATGCGGTCGGCCAGGTCGAACACCACGCCCATGTCGTGCTCGACGATGACCAGGGTCTTGCCCTCGGTGACGCGGCGGATCAGGGCGACCGCATGCTCGGTCTCGGAGCGGCTCATGCCGGCGGTGGGCTCGTCGAGCATGATGACCTCGGCGCCGCCAGCGATGGTGATGCCGATCTCCAGCGCGCGCTGCTCGGCGTAGGACAGCACGCCGGCCGGGATATCGCGCCGGTCGCTGAGCTTGATTTGCTCAAGGATGCTGTCGGTGCGCTCGCTCGCGTCGCGCGATTTGGCGACCATCTGCCAGAAGCTGTAGCGCAGGCCCAGCGACCAGAGCACACCGCAGCGGATGTTCTCGTAGACCGACAGCCGCGGGAAGATGTTCGTCACCTGAAAGCTGCGCGACAGGCCACGCCGGTTGATCTCGAACGGGGTCGCGCCGGTGATGCTCTGGCCGTTCAGCAGGACCTGGCCTGAGCTGACCGGAAAGCGCCCGCTGACGAGGTGGAACAGGGTCGATTTGCCGGCGCCGTTGGGCCCGATCACGGCGTGGCGCTCACCCCGCCGCACCTCCAGGTTGACGCCGCGGATGATCGGCGTGACGCCGAAGCGCTTGTGCAGATCGATGAGCTGGAGTGCGCTGACCGGGGAACCTTCGCCCTTGAAGGGCTCCGGCATGAGCGCTTTGGAGCGGCCATGCGCGCTCATCGCGCCACCTGCCCGGCCAGGGACGCCAGGCGCGCCGCATGGAAGGCCTCGGCCACCCTGGGTGCCGCGCGCTTGAGCGCCCAGCCACCGAGCAGCAGCAACAGCAGCATCAGCAGCCAGGCCGGCAGCGATTTGGCGTCGTAGGCCAGCCCCATCAATTTCATCGCCGGCCCTTCAGCCGATTTGACCAACAGGTGGTGGCTGGTCTCGATCAACAGCACCACGGCGGCAAACACCATCAGCACCGGCACCGCCACCAGACCATAGGCCGGCAGCACCCGGCGGATGAAGACATCTCGCGCACCCCGCTGCAGCAAGGGCTGGTGCATCAGCAGCAGCCCGCCCAGGCCCCAGGGCGCGTACATCACCACCAGCACGAACATCAGGCCGACGTAGAGCTGCCAGGCGCCGGTGTAGTCCGAGAGCGAAATCTGCAGCGCCGTCATCAGCACCGCACCGATGATCGGGCCGATGAAGAACGCCGCGCCGCCGATGTAGGCCATCAGCAGCACATAGCCCGAGGGCGCCGCCCCGACCACGCTGGC
>JAYSLR010000283.1:0-2014 GCA_043725365.1 Rhizobacter sp.
TGATGTGGCGGTTCTTCTGCACCAGTTCGATGATCTTCATCGCATCGACCGGCGGGTTCGGACGGAAGCTGATCACCATCAGCCGCGGCGCGGCGTCGATCTTGGTCACGCCGAAGGGCTTGGCGAGCACGCGCAGGCGGTGCACGTCGAACAGCGTCTGGCCCTGCGGCGGGAGCTTGCCGAAGCGGTCGGTGACTTCCTCGAGCATCGCGTCGATCTGGTCCGACGTGCTCGCCGATGCGAGCCGCTTGTACAGCGACAGCCGCGTGTGCACGTCGCCGCAGTAGGCGTCGGGCAGCAGCGCCGGCGCGTGCAGGTTGATCTCGGTCGTGGCCGACAGCGGGCTCAGCAGGTCGGGTTCGACACCCATCTTCAGCGAACGCACCGCCTCGGCCAGCATCTCGTTGTAGAGCTGGAAGCCGACCTCCATCATGTTGCCGCTCTGGTTGTCGCCCAGCACCTCGCCGGCGCCGCGGATCTCGAGGTCATGCATCGCGAGGTAGAAGCCCGAACCGAGCTCCTCCATGCTCTGGATCGCCTCGAGGCGCTGCGCGGCGGCCTTGCTCAGACCTTCGACGTCGGGCACCAGCAGGTAGGCGTAGGCCTGGTGATGGGATCGGCCGACGCGCCCGCGCAGCTGGTGCAGCTGAGCCAGGCCGAACTTGTCGGCGCGGCTCATCACGATGGTGTTGGCGCTGGGCACGTCGATGCCGGTCTCGATGATGGTCGAGCACAGCAGCAGGTTGTAGCGCTGTGCGACGAAATCGCGCATCACGCGTTCGAGCTCGCGTTCGGGCATCTGGCCGTGCGCGATCGCGATGCGCGCCTCGGGCAGCAGTTCGACGAGCTTGTCGTGGCGCGCCTGGATCGTCTCGACCTCGTTGTGCAGGAAGTAGACCTGACCACCGCGCTTGAGCTCGCGCAGCACCGCCTCGCGGATCGTGCCGCTGGTCTCGGTGCGCACGAAGGTCTTGATCGCCAGGCGCCGCTGCGGCGCGGTCGCGATCACGCTCAGGTCGCGCAGGCCTTCGAGCGCCATGCCCAGGGTTCGCGGGATCGGCGTGGCGGTCAGCGTCAGCACGTCGACCTCGGCGCGCATCGCCTTGATCGCCTCCTTGTGGCGCACGCCGAAGCGGTGCTCCTCGTCGATCACGAGCAGCCCGAGACGCTTGAACTTGACCTTGTCGCCGATCAGCGCGTGGGTGCCGACGACGATGTCGACGGTGCCGTCGGCCAGGCCTGCCAGCGTCGCCTTGACCTCCTTGCTGGAGCGGAACCGCGAGATCTCGGCGACCCTGACAGGCCACTTGCCGAAGCGGTCGGAAATGTTCTGGTAATGCTGCTCGGCCAGCAGCGTCGTCGGCGCGAGGATCGCGACCTGCTTGCCGCCGGTGACGGCGATGAACGCGGCGCGCAGCGCGACCTCGGTCTTGCCGAAACCGACGTCGCCGCAGACCAGCCGGTCCATCGGCTGCGGCGAGACCATGTCCTGGATCACCGCGTGGATCGCGGCCTGCTGGTCCGGCGTTTCCTCGAAGCCGAAGCTCGCGGCGAAGGCCTCGTAGTCGTGCGGCGAGAAGCGGAACGCGAAGCCTTCGCGGGCCGCCCGGCGCGCGTACAGGTTCAGCAACTCCGCGGCGGTATCGCGCACCTGTTCGGCGGCGCGGCGCTTGGCCTTGTCCCACTGGCCCGAGCCGAGCCGGTGCAGCGGCGCCTCGTCGGCGCTGACGCCGGTGTAGCGCGCGATCAGGTGCAGCTGCGCGACCGGCACGTACAGCGTCGCCTTGTCGGCGTACTCGAGGTGCAGGAACTCGCTGGACCCATCGCCGAGGTCGATGTTCTTGAGCCCGACGTAGCGCCCGATGCCGTGGTTCGCATGCACGACCGGGTCGCCGACCTTCAGCTCCGACAGGTCCTTGATGAGCGCGTTGACGTCGCTGACTTGCTCCTGCTTGCGCCGCCGGCGCGCGGTCGGCGCGGTCGCGAACAGCTCGGTCTCGGTGACGAACTGGAT
>JAYSLR010000284.1:0-4531 GCA_043725365.1 Rhizobacter sp.
AGGCAGAATCGCGCCCGTGGACAAGGCAGCCGAATCCGAAGAAGAACTACCGCTGTCCGAGCGCGCGTACCGCGCGTTGCGGCAGGCCATCGTGCGTGGCGAGTTCGATCCCGGGGCGCGGTTGCGGGTGGACGAATTGAGCCGCCGCTTTGCCGTCAGCAGCAGCCCCGTGCGCGAAGCCCTGAACCGGCTGTCGGAACAAGGCCTGGTGCGCACGCTCGAGAACCGTGGATTTCGTGTCGCACCGCTGACCGCGGCCGGTGTGAGTGACCTGGCGCGCGTGCGCGCGCTGATCGAGTGCGAAGCGCTGCGCGATGCCATCGCGCACGGCGGCGACACCTGGGAAGCGCAGGCAGTGGCCGCGGCGCACGCCTTGGGCCTGGCCGAGCGCCGACTGGGCAACGATCCACGCACCCTGGACGACGACTGGTCGGCACGCCACCGGAACTTCCACCTGAGCCTGTACGCGGCCTGCACGTCGCCGCTGTTGCTGGATCTTGCCGATGTGCTGTTCGACAACGCCGAGCGCTACCGCCGCTGGGCTGCCCGCTACCGGCAAACGCCGCGCCGCAAGCACGACGAACACCAGCAACTGCTGAAGGCCGTGCTTTCGCGCGACAGCGCGCGGGCCGTCGAGCTGCTGCGCCAGCACATCACCCGCACCGAGCAGCTTGTCGCCGCCGCGCTCGCGGGGTCGGGCACCGGCGAGCTGCAGTGACTCTGAAGCAGGATCCGCCACCGATTGCCTCACTTCGAACTGCGGCGCCTCCGGCCGCGAGGCGCTTCCCGGCCTCAGGCCCTCACGCGGCAGGTAGTCGGCTGTCTGATGGTGCCCTCTCAGAGGCGTGAGGCCTCTGCCAGTGACAGCTTTCAGGCGCTCAAGTCGATCGGGCGTAGGTCGGCAGTGGGTCGTGAGTCGACCCAGCCTCGCCACCCGGTGACCCCGTTCGACCTACCGCGTCGCACGCCGTCGCACGCACTCCAGGTAGCGCTCGCCGTCCGGCGGCGCTCCGCTGCGCTGCGACGCCCAGACCATCTCGCCCAGGCACTCCATCACCTCGTGCTGCGCCTCGTGCGCCGAGCCCAGCGTCGTGGCCAGCAGAGCGAACGCCTGCTTGATGCCGCGCGGCTGGTCGATCGCGATCTGCTCGCTGATCGACAGGTGCATCGACAAATGAAGGAACGGGTTGCTGCGCCCGCCCTCGACCTCGTAGACGGCGGCCAGCGCGGCGTCGAGATCGTCGAGCGCCTCGAAGTACTCGGGATGCGCCTCGATCCAGTCCGCAGCGATCGCCTCCATCGGCGTGAGCGGCAGCGCCTCGCGCTGCTTGCGGCGGGTGTCGCAGAAGAAGCGCCGGACGTCGTGTTGTGACGGGGTGAACATCCGCTCGATTTTGCATCCTTCAATCCAGTCGAACGGGGTCGACGAATTCGTGCGGGCCGCGGCCGAGCGGGCTGCGCACAATCAGCCGATCGTCCACGCTCGCCGAACCGGCGCCATCTCTCCCATGAACATCACGACCGAACAGCTTTTCGACAACGCCCGCACCCACAACGGCTTCGCGCCCGAGCCCATCCCGCCGGCCACGCTGCACCAGCTCTACGACCTGGTGAAGTGGGGGCCGACCTCGGCCAACAGCAGCCCGGCGCGCTTCGTCTTCATCACGACGCCAGAGGCCAAGGAAAAGCTGCTGCCCGCGATGTCGCCGGGCAACTTCGAAAAGACCAAGGCCGCGCCGCTGACCGTGATCGTCGGCATGGACATGGCGTTCTACGAGAAGCTGCCGCAACTGTTCCCGCACGCCGACGCGAAAGCCTGGTTCGTCGGCAACCAGCCGATAATCGACGCGACCGCGTTCCGCAACTCGAGCATCCAGGGCGGCTACTTGATCCTCGCGGCGCGCGCGCTCGGCCTCGACTGCGGGCCGATGAGCGGCTTCGACGCGGCCAAGGTCGACGCCGCGTTCTGGGCCGGCACCGCGGTGAAGACCAACTTCATCGTGAACCTGGGCCATGGCGATGCGAGCAAGCTGTTCGGCCGCAGCCCGCGCCTGAGCTTCGACGAGGCCTGCCGGATCCTCTGACGGGCCCTCAGGCGCCGAGCTTGGCGACGACCGCCTGCAGCACGACGCCGAACGACAGGATCACGACGAACCAGCCGATGCCGCGGCGCAGGCGCGAGGCCGCGGCCCCGCTGCCGGCGCTGCGCAGCACGCGTGAGATCAGCTGCGAGTCGGCGGTGCTGGCGATCAGCATGCCGAGCGAGAACAGCAGCCCCGCGACCACGCCGGCCCACCAGCCGCCGCGGTGGGTCGCGAACACGCTCCAGGCCGAGATGTGCGCGACGGTGTCGATCACGAGCGCGAACAGCAGGCCGATCGCCACCGTCGACCACAGGTCGGTGCGCTCGCGCAGCGCGGCCGGGATCAGCTTCATCCGCACCGAGCTCGGCCGGTAGGCCCCGGGCGCGAGCAGCGCGCGCAGGTTCCAGGCGCCGAGCAGGGTCAGCAGCACGATCGGCAGCCAGTCGACGACCTGCACCAGCATCGGCGGCAGGCTGACCGACGCCGCGAGCAGGCTCACGCCGACCGCAATGGCGGCGATCGCCAGGCCGTGGCCGAGCGCGAACAGGGTGCCGGTCCAGGGCGCGTGGCGTTCGTGGTGGTCGTGGGCGCGCAAGGTCAGCCCGTCGATCGCGGCGATGTGGTCGGGTTCGATGCCGTGGCGCAGCCCGAGCAGGAAGAACAGCGCCATGCCGCTGGCGGGGAGTCCGACACCGGTCACGGCGCGCTGCCCCGATTGCACTGTGCGCACAGCCCGCGCAGCGTGATCTCGTGGGCGCTGACGACGAAACCGGCGGGTGCCAGCTCTTGCAGCGGGCCCGGGCAGGCGTGCAGCGCATAGACGCGGTCGCAGCGCTCGCAGTGAAAGTGGTGATGGTGGTGCGCGGCGTCGCGCTGGCCGCGGCAGGCGGCCTCGAAGCGTGCCGCCTGGCCGGGCAGCAGCACCTTGGCGACGCGGGCCTCGTCCTGCAGCGCATGCAGGTGGCGGTAGATCGTCGACAGGTTCAGGGTCGCCACCGTGCCCTGGGCGAGTTCGAGGATCTCGCCCGGCGACAGCGCGCGCCCGGCCTGTTCGATCGCGGCGAGCACGGCCTCGCGCTGGCGGGTGTTGCGTTCCATGCCGGCGATCTTATTGCAAATCGATTGGCAACAATCGCTCCAGGCCCAAAGCCCTTTCGTGGGATTTCGCGGGTCGGCGCCGGCTCACCCGGGCGGCGTGCCGCGCGCGTCCGCATCGTCGCTCCAACCGACGCGGGCCTGGCGCCTCGCGGCCTCGTCGCGCTCCTGCGCGAACAACTCCTCGAGCTGCTGGCGGCCCTGTTTCGCCACTGCGATCAGTTTGGCTTCGTCCTTGCGGTGCGGGCCCATCTTGACGAGCTGGTCGACGTTGTGGCGGCGAAAGCGCAGCGCCAGCGTGCGCGCCTGGTGGCGCTCCCAGCCGAGCTCCTCGAGCACGCTGCGCGCGCTCATCAGCGCCGAGTCCAGGGTCTCGCGTTCGATCAGCGTCACGCCCAGGTCGTACAGCTCGAAGTAGTGGCGCACGTTGCGGGCACGCGCGACGATCGTCAGGTCCGGGAAGTGCTCGCGCACCATCTTCGCGACCTCGATGCTCTGTTCCATGTCGTCGATCGCGAGCACGAAGACCGTCGCCTTCGCCGCGCCGGCCGTGCGCAAGAGATCCAGCCGCGTCGCGTCGCCGTAGAACACCGGCCAGCCGAACTTGCGCATCGCGTCGATCTGCTCGGCGTCGACGTCGAGCACGGTCGGCTTGATGCCGTTGGCATACAGCATCCGACCCACGATCTGCCCGTAGCGGCCGAAGCCGGCGATGATCACCGACTGGTGCTGCGGGTCGCGCAGCTCCTCCAGCGTGGCCTTCCTGCCCTGGCCGGCGAGCCGCGGGATCCACCACCTGTCGGCCGCGACCAGCAGCAGCGGCGTGACCAGCATCGAGATCGCGACCGCGGCGACCAGCAGCGACGAGACGGGCGCGTCGATCACGCCGGCGCCCGCGGCGGTCTGGAACACGACGAAGCCGAACTCCCCGCCCTGGGCGAGCAGGATGATGAAGACCGGCCGCTCCGGCCCGGGCAGCGGCATCGCGCGCCCCATGCCCCACAGCACCGCCGCCTTCAGCGCCAGGAAGCCCAGCACCACGCCCGCGATCAGCCATGGCGAGCGCAGCACCACCGCGAAGTCGATGCTCATGCCCACCGCGATGAAGAACAGACCGAGCAGCAGGCCCTTGAACGGCTCGATGTCGGTCTCGAGCTCGCGCCGGTACTCGCTCTCGGCCAGCAGCACGCCGGCGAGGAACGCGCCGAGCGCCATCGACAGGCCCACCGTCTGCATCAGCGCGGCGGTCGCGACACCAGCAGCAGCGACGCCGCGGTGAAGATCTCGGGCGTGTCGCTGCGCGCGATCCAGCGCAGCGCCGGGCGGATCAGCAGCCGGCCGCCGAACACGAT
>JAYSLR010000285.1:0-3608 GCA_043725365.1 Rhizobacter sp.
CACTTTCCGCCTCGTATGTGGCGCAATCACGGCGGGGTGTGGGACTGAGACAATGGGCAGTTACACAAAACGTTTCTACCCAAAAGCGGTTGCGCAAAAGTTGCGCATGCGCAAAATGTGTGCGTAACCTATTGATTTAGAACGTATTTTGCGGGTGTTGTAAGCTCTGCCATATTGCTTCACCTGACGGCGTCGTCCGCCCGTTCGTTCGATTCTTCCACCTTTCGGATTCCCTCCTTCCCCGATGCGCTCCACCACGCTCACCGCGCCCCCGTTGCCCGGCCCACCGTCCGCCGCACCGCGCTCCGACTGGGCGACGCTGCGGCGCCTGCTGCCCTACGTCTGGCAATGGCGCTGGCGCGTGCTGGTCGCGCTGGCCTTCCTGGTCGCCGCGAAGCTCGCCAACGTCGGCGTGCCGCTGGTGCTGAAGCAGCTCGTCGACGCCCTCGACCTGAAGCACGGCGACCCGCGCACCGCGCTGGCCGTGCCGGTCGCGCTGCTGGTCGCCTACGGCGCGCTGCGGCTGTCGATCACCGCGTTCACCGAGCTGCGCGAGTACCTGTTCTACCCGGTGGCGGCGCGCGTCGCGCGGCGCGTTGCGCTCGAGGGCTTCGAGCACCTGCTGGCGCTGAGCCTGCGTTTCCACCTCGAGCGCCAGACCGGCGGCGTCTCGCGCGACCTGGAACGCGGCTCGCGCTCGATCCAGTCGCTGCTGAACTACACGATCTACAACATCCTGCCGACGCTGGTCGAGATCACGCTCGTGATCAGCCTGCTGTCGACCAAGTTCAACGGCTGGTTCGCGGCGATCGCGTTCGGTGCGCTCGCGGTCTACATCGTCTTCACGATCAGCGTGACCGAGTGGCGCACCCACTTCCGGCGCGCGATGAACGAGCAGGACAGCAAGGCCAACTCGCGCGCGGTCGATGCGCTGATCAACTACGAGACCGTCAAGTACTTCTCGAACGAGCGCTTCGAGCAGGCCCGCTACGACGAGAACCTGCAGCGCCTGGAGAAGGTCTCGATCAAGTCGCAGAAGTCGCTCTCGGTACTGAACGTCGGCCAGAGCCTGATCATCGCGACGGCCGTGACCCTGCTGGTGTGGCGCGCGACGCTCGGCGTGGTCGCCGGCACGCTGAGTCTGGGCGACCTGGTGCTGGTCAACGCGCTGATGATCCAGCTCTACATCCCGCTGAACTTCCTCGGTGTGATCTACCGCGAGATCAAACAGGCGATGATCGACATGGAGAAGATGTTCGCGCTGCTCGGCCAGCACCGCGAGATCGCCGATGCGCCCGACGCCCGGGCGCTGGCGCATCACGGCGCCGCGGTGCGCTTCGAACACGTGCGCTTCGGCTACGACCCCGACCGCACGATCCTGCACGACATCAGCTTCGAGATTCCGGCCGGCAAGACGGTCGCGGTGGTCGGCCCGTCGGGATCGGGAAAGAGCACGCTGGCGCGGCTGCTGTTCCGCTTCTACGACGTCAACGCGGGCCGCATCGCGATCGACGGCCAAGACATCCGGGCGGTGACGCAGCAAAGCCTGCGCCAGGCCATCGGCATCGTGCCGCAGGACACGGTGCTGTTCAACGACACGGTCGAATACAACATCGCCTACGGCCGCACCGGGGCGAGCCGCGCCGAGGTGGAGGCGGCGGCGCGGGCCGCGCACATCCACCACTTCATCGTCTCGACGCCGAAGGGCTACGACACGATGGTCGGCGAGCGCGGGCTGAAGCTGTCGGGCGGCGAGAAGCAGCGCGTCGCGATCGCGCGCACGCTGCTGAAGAACCCGCCGCTGCTGATCTTCGACGAGGCGACCTCGGCGCTCGACTCGGCCAACGAGCGCGCGATCCAGGAGGAGCTGCGCAGCGCGGCGCGCAACAAGACGGCGCTGGTGATCGCGCACCGTCTGTCGACCGTGGTCGACGCGCACCAGATCCTGGTGATGGAACTCGGCCGCATCCTCGAGCGCGGCACGCACGCCGAGCTGCTGGCGCTGGACGGGCGCTATGCCCAGATGTGGCGGCTGCAGCAGAGCCGGGAGGGCGAGGCGAGTGCGGCACCGGATGTGACGATGGCCGCCTGAGCGGGCCTGCGCCCGGTCCGCGCGTCGCTACACTTCGCGCCGTGGAAACCAAGTGGCTCGAGGATTTCGTCAGCCTGGCCGAGACGCGCAGCTTCTCGCGCTCGGCGCAGCTGCGGCACGTCACGCAGCCGGCGTTCTCGCGCCGCATCCAGTCGCTCGAGGCCTGGGCCGGCATCGATCTGGTCGACCGCTCGTCGTACCCGACGCGGCTCACGCCCGCCGGCGAGACGCTGCATGGGCAGGCGCTGGACATCCTGGGTGCGCTGCAGGCCTCGCGCAACATGATGCGCGGCCACAAGGCGGCGGGCGGCGACATGATCGAGTTCGCGGTGCCGCATTCGCTCGCGTTCACGTTCTTCCCGCACTGGGTGATGGACCTGCGCAAGCGCTTCGGTGCGATGAAGAGCCGCCTGATCGCGCTCAACGTGCACGACGCGGTGCTGCACCTGGTCGAGGGCAGCTGCGACCTGCTGCTCGCCTACCACCACCCGTCGCAGCCGCTGCAGCTCAACCCCGACCGCTACGAGATGCTCAGCCTCGGGCACGAGACGCTGGTCGCCTACGCGAAGGGCGACGCGCAGGGCCGGCCGATGTTCAGCCTGCCGGCGCCGGCAGGGCACAGTGTGCCGTTCCTCAGCTATGCGCCAGGCGCCTACCTGGGCCGGCTGGTCGAGGTGATCGCGAAGCTCGCACCCGAGCCGCTGCAGCTCGAGCCGTTCTACGAGACCGACATGGCCGAGGGCCTGAAGGCGATGGCGCTCGAGGGCCACGGCCTGGCCTTCCTGCCGGCGAGCTCGGTGCGCAAGGAGCTCAAGAGCAAGCGGCTGGTGCGGGCCGCGCCGCCCGGCCTGCACGAACTGGAGATGGACATCCGCATCTATCGCGAACGCCCGGAGATGGCCCGCCATGCCAAGCCGGGTGCGCTGGCGTTGTGGAGCTTCCTCGCCGCTTCTACCCGGTAGTCCGCGCCGGCCGCAGCGTGCCGGCCACCGGGCGACTTATGCGCGGTATGCATGGCGACGCGGATATTCGGCATTGGCGGCTGCGGCGCATCGCCTCTACAGTCCGGCGCTGCTCGGGCGACGGCCTGCCGCGAGCCCGATGCCGCAGACCCGCCCGGTCCGACCGAGAAGCCCGATGAGCACCACCACACCCTCCCCAGCGTTCCGCCGCGAGCACGACTTCCTCGGCGACAAGGACATCCCGGTCGCGGCGTACTGGGGCGTGCACACCGCCCGCGCGGTCGACAACTTCCCGATCTCGGGGCAGACGGTCGCGAGCATGCCCGAACTCGTGCGCGCGCTGGCGTTCGTCAAGAAGGCGGCGGCGCAGGCCAACGTCGAGCTCGGCGTGATCGACCCGGCGCAGGCGGCGGCGATCCGGCGCGCCTGCGACGATCTGATCGGCGGCGCGCTGCACGACCAGTTCGTCGTCGACGTGATCCAGGGCGGTGCCGGCACCTCGACCAACATGAACGCGAACGAGGTCATCGCGAACCGTTGTTCGCAGCTCGCCG
>JAYSLR010000286.1:0-3819 GCA_043725365.1 Rhizobacter sp.
GCTGACCAACGCCGCGCTCGTGGCCGAGGTCGACGAGCGTCGCCGTGCCGAGGATCGGCTGCGTGAGCTCAATCGAACGCTCGAGCAGCGCGTGGTCGAACGCACCGAGTCGCTGCGCCTGGCCGATCAGCAATTGCGCGACATGATGGGCAGCATCAGCGACGGCCTGTTGATGCTCGATCTCGCCTGGCGATTCACGTATGCCAACGAGCAGGGTGCGCGTCTGTTGGGGCAAGCTGCGTCAGAGTTGCTCGGGCGCTGCATCTGGGAGCTCTTCCCGAGCATGCTGGGCTCGCCGTCTCACGCCGCTTACCACCGCGCCATCGAGAGCCGGCAGACGGTGTCGTTCGAGGAGTTCTATCCCGAACCGGTCAACAGGTGGTTCCAGTGCCACTGCTACCCGTCGCCAGGGGGCCTGTCGGTCTACTTCCTCGACATCACCGACCGGCGTGAAGTCGAGGTCCGGCGCGAGCAGTTGCTGGCGGCGGAACAGGCCGCGCGGGCCGAGGGTGAACGGGTTGCGCGCGCCAAGGACGAGTTCCTCGCGTCGCTCAGCCATGAATTGCGCACGCCGCTGTCGGCCATCATCGGCTGGGCCAACGTGCTGCAACGATCGAAGCTCGATCCGCAGACCGTGCGCCGCGGCATCGAGGTCATTGCGCGCAACGCGCAGGCGCAGGCGCATCTGGTGGGCGACCTGCTCGACGTCAGCCGCATCGTCTCGGGCAAGTTGCGCATGAACGTGGAGCGGGTGGACCTCGGACTGATCGCGGCCACGGCCGCGGACACGATTCGCCCGGCCGCGCAGGGCAGGGGCGTGGCGATCGAGACGCACCTGAGCGCCGAAGGGTCGATCGATGTGATGGGCGATACCGCACGGCTGCATCAGATCGTGTCCAACCTGTTGAACAACGCCCTGAAGTTCACACCATCCGGCGGCGTCGTGAGCGTGTCGACTGCTGTGCACGACCGCTGGATCGAACTCGATGTCGTCGACACCGGCGAGGGCATCGCGGCCGACTTTCTGCCCCGCCTGTTCGACCGCTTCAGCCAGGCCGACGGGTCGGCCGCGCGGATCCACGGTGGCCTCGGGCTGGGCCTGTCGATCGTCAAGAGTCTGGTCGAATTGCATGGTGGAACCGTCACCGCGCACAGCGCAGGCAAGGGTCTGGGCTCCTCCTTCAAGGTCAGGATTCCTCGTGCGGCGGGCACACGGGAACCCGGCTCGCCGCTGCGCGGGCTGCCAGGCGACGAACTCGCCGCCAGCGCGGCTGCGGATCCGATGCCTTGCGGGGACGCCGACTTGAGTGGTCTGTCGGTGCTGGTGGTCGATGATTACGAGGATGTGCTCGAGATCGAACGCCGGCTTCTGTGCGAGCTCGGCGCACGGGTGACGACCGCGAACTCCGCCGAGCATGCGCTTCAATGCCTGCGCGGCGAGGCATTCGATGTGCTGCTGAGCGACCTCGGAATGCCCGGCATGGATGGCTACGCGTTGATCGGTCGTGTCCGCTCCGATCTCGGTCTGGCTGCAGCCCAGCTCCCCGCGGCGGCGGTCACTGCGTTCGTGCGGAGCGAGGACCGGCAGCAGGCGCTGCAAGCCGGCTATCAGGCTGTCATCCGGAAGCCGACTTCTCCGCAAGCGCTGGCGCATGCCGTGCTCGATCTCGTCGGGGGCCGCGGTGCGATCGACGGGGCGGCCCGCCCGAGCGAGGTCGGTGACGACGAATCCGGCCTTTCTGCGGATTCGGATGGCGTTCGCGCTGCGAGGGGGCCCGCGGAAGACGCGATACCGCTCATGCGGTTGCGCGCCCTGTTTGTCGAGGACAACCTGGACTTGCAGGTGCAGATCGGGTGGCTGCTCGAGGACGAGGGCCTCGATCTGGTGACATGCGCCACTGGAGAGGACGCGATCGTCGAGTTTGCCAAGGGCGGCTTCGATGTCGTGGTGGCCGACGTCAGCCTGCCGAAGATGACAGGGGTGGAGCTCGCCAAACTCGTGCTGGCGCGGCAGCCCGAGGCCTGGGTCGTCTTCTCGACCGGCTATTCCATGGGCGATCGGCTTTCCGATTTCGGCCCCAATGTCCGCGCGTTGCTCAAGCCCTTCGAGCCGGAGGCGCTGCGCGACGTGATGAACGAGGTCAGGGCGGACCTGCGACGCTCCAGATCGCGGGCCGGGACACCGCGGTGACTCAGAACGCCGGCAGTCTTGCCGGCTTGGTTTCGTACATGGACTCATCGCTGCGCAGCAGCAGTGATTCGGCGGAGTCGCCGCTGCGCGCCTGGCTCAGACCGATGCTGACCGACACCCGCAGGCCGGCGACAATGACGGTCCAGTCGAATGTGGCGATGGCCGCCTGGACGCGTTGGCAGATGGCGGCGGCGATCTCCTGCGAGGTGTCGCTGAACAGGATCACGAATTCGTCGCCGGCCCAGCGCGCCAGCAGATCCTGCTCGCGTACCAGCGCCAGGATCAAGGCCGCGATCGTCTTCAGCACACGGTCGCCGACCACGTGGCCGTGGGTGTCGTTGACCAGCTTGAAGCTGTCGACGTCGATCATCGCGACCGCGAAGGGCTTGCCCGCATCGAAATCACGAACCTCGTCCCCGAACGCCTGCTCGAAGCGACGCCGGTTGGCAATGCCCGTCAGCGGATCCTGCAGCGACAGGCGCTCGAACTGCTTGGACTGCTCGACGACCTGATGCAGGTGGCGCTCGCTCTGTCGGGCGTCGAGCCTGAACTCGACCGCCGCCTCGCGGGCGCGCAGGCTTTCGGCAATCATCCTTCGCTCGCGAACGCGCAGCGAACGGTGCACCGCCAGTGCGGACTCGGCCTTCCCCTGGAGCTCGAACGCCTCGGCCAGCAGCAGCTGCGCGAGCGACACCAGTTGCTCGTGCTCGACCGCAAGCGCCAGGTCCTTCATTTCCAGCAGCGCCAGTTCGGCGCTGTTCCAGTCACCCTCGGCCCGGGCGAGCTCGGCCGTGCCCCAGCAGACCACCGCGTCGAGCCAGGTCACGGTGCCGCTCAACGAGCGCACCGCACGCTCCGACAGCGCGCGCGCCGATGGCGTGTCGCCCTGCCATGCCGCCAGCAAGCCTGACAGAACGAGCGCGACGGTCTGATTCATCGGTTGCGGCCCGGGCAGCGCGATCAATCCGGTGGCGTCGAGCTCCAGCTGCTGACAGTCCGCGAGCAGCCGGGCCAGCTTCTGCAGCGTCGCCATCGATCCGGTCCGGAAGCGCTCGTCCGCGAGGCGCGTGGCCTCGACCCAGCACTGGTTGAGCTTGGGTTGATAGCCACTCATGGCCGGTGCGCAGTGGCGCGCCCACGCGGCCGCCATTTCGAGCGACGCGTCGGCGCGTTCGAAGTTGCCGCTCCAGCCGTAGGCCATCCCGAGGCAGTTGTGCGCCAGGGCGACTTGTGGCCGCGCTTCGCCGTGGTCGCACAGGCGCACGCAAAGCAGCGCTGCCTCGACGGCTTCGTCGTTGCGACCCAGCAGGATCGAGACCTGTGCGAGGGTCGCCAATGCCGCGGCCTCGCCCTCGGCGTTGCCCAGACGCTCGAACAGCAGGGCCGCGCGACGGCTGGTGTCGCTCGCGCGTCGCAGCCGCGACCCGAGGTAGTCGCAGTGCGCCAGACAAGCCAGCGCGCGCGCTTCGCTGAACCGGTCTGCGCCGGCCTTGGCCGCGATCAGTGCCGACTGGGCTATTTCGCGTGCCTCCTGCGGACGCCCGTCCTCGATGGCGCGATAGGCATGGGTCAGCGCCACGTCCAGCGAGTCGCCGGCGCTGGCACGCTCCGCGCTGTTCATGCAGGCG
>JAYSLR010000287.1:0-2092 GCA_043725365.1 Rhizobacter sp.
TCGCGTGAACCAAGTCCAACCGGGGTCGTTCCTGACCCTGCACTACCGCCTGTCGGGGCCGGACGGCGCCGACCTGATCAACACCTTCGACGACAAGCCGGCGACCCTGTCCCTGGGCACGGGCGAGCTCGCCCCGGCGTTCGAGGCGCGCCTGATCGGGCTGCCCGAGGGCACGCACCGCTCGTTCGAGCTCGCCGCCGGCGAGGCCTTCGGCGAGCGCAATCCCGAGCTGCTGCAGCGCGTGAAGCGCTCGCTGCTGAACGAGCTCGGCGATCCGGACGAGCGCTACCACGTCGGCGACGTGGTGCAGTTTCCAACACCGGACGGGCAGGGCGCCTATGCCGGCGTGCTGCGCGCGGTCGACGACGACGTGCTCGTCTTCGACTTCAATCACCCGCTCGCAGGGCGACCGGTGACCTTCGAGGTCCAGCTGATCGGAGTGCTGTGATGACCCCGGACCTGCAAGAGATCGTGCTGGCCGAGCCGCGCGGCTTCTGCGCCGGGGTCGACCGGGCGATCGAGATCGTCGAGCGCGCGCTGACGAAGTTCGGCGCCCCGATCTACGTGCGCCACGAGATCGTGCACAACACCTACGTGGTGAACGACCTGAAGGCCAAGGGAGCGATCTTCATCGAGGACCTCGCCGACGTGCCGCCCGGTGCGACGCTGGTGTTCAGCGCGCACGGCGTGTCGCAGGCGGTGCGGCGCGAGGCCGCGGCGCGCGGCTTCAGCGTGTTCGACGCGACCTGCCCGCTGGTCACCAAGGTCCATGTCGAGGTCGCGAAGCTGCACAAGGAGGGCTACGACTTCATCATGATCGGCCACAAGGGTCACCCCGAGGTCGAGGGCACGATGGGGCAGCTCAACGAGGGCATCTACCTCGTCGAGGACGTGGCCGATGTCCAGACCGTGCAGGTCGCGCAGGCGACCAAGCTCGCGGTCGTGACGCAGACCACGCTGTCGGTCGACGATGCGGCCGAGATCCTCGCGGCGGTGAAACGCCGCTTCCCGCTCGTGCGCCAGCCCAAGCAGCAGGACATCTGCTACGCGACGCAGAACCGCCAGGACGCCGTCAAGGTGCTGGCGCCGACCGTCGACGTGGTGATCGTCGTCGGCAGCCCCACCAGCTCGAACAGCAACCGGCTGCGCGAGCTGGCGCAGCGCCTGGGCACCGTGGCCTACATGGTCGATGTGCCGGACGACCTGAAACCGGCATGGTTCGAAGGCAAGACGCGTGTCGGCCTGACCGCCGGGGCGTCGGCGCCGGACATCCTGGTGCAGCAGGTGATCGAGCGGCTGCGTGCGCTGGGTGCGGTGTCGGTGCGCAAGCTCGCGGGCGTCGCGGAAACCACGCACTTCCCGCTGCCGATGGGGCTGGGCGACAAGTCGATGGGCACGGGGCCCGGGCGCTGATCAGCGCTTCGTCGGCCGGTGGAACGTGACGACCTGGGGCGCCGCCGGGCTGGCCTTCGCGGACTTCGCCGGTGCATGGTCGCAGCCGTCGCAGCCGCAGCCCGATGACGCGGTCGCGGCCCTGCGCATCCGCAGCGCGAAGCGTTCCGGCAGCGGCAGCTTCAGCAGCGCGCCGGCGACGGCGCGCCGCGCCGCGGCCGGCATCAGCGCCCAGGCGGCATAGACGGCGCAGCCGGCGACCAGCGCCGCGACGATCAGGTCTTGCAGCGAGCGCATGGTTCAGCCTCCGAGCCAGAGGGTCGTGCGGTAGGTGAGGAACGCCGCCGCATAGGCGAGTGCGAACAGGTAGGCGGCCATCAGCAGCGGGTAGCGCCACGAGTTGGTCTCGCGCTTGACGACCGCCAGCGTCGAGATGCACTGCGGCGCGAACACGTACCAGGCGAGCAGCGAATACGCGGTCGCGAGCGACCAGCCCTTCGCGATCACCGGCGCCAGCGCATCGGCGACCTGGCCGCCGGCCGCCGACATCGAATACACGGTGCCGAGCGCGCCGACCGCGACTTCGCGCGCCGCCAGCCCCGGCACCAGCGCGATCGAGATCTGCCAGTTGAAGCCGATCGGCGCGAACACGTGCTGCAGCGCCTGGCCGAGCCAGCCGGCGATGCTGTACTGGATCGCC
>JAYSLR010000288.1:0-2668 GCA_043725365.1 Rhizobacter sp.
GACGGCTCGCGCCGCACCACGCGCTACGACATCGACCTGACCAAGTGCATCTTCTGCGGCTTCTGCGAAGAGAGCTGCCCGGTCGATTCGATCGTCGAGACCCATGTGTTCGAGTACCACGGCGAAAAGCGTGGCGACCTGTATTTCACGAAAGACATGCTGCTCGCCGTGGGCGACCGCTACGAAAAAGAAATCGCAGCCAACCGGCAGGCAGACGCGGCCTACCGCTGAACGCCAGGGCGCACTGAGCGCCGCCTAGAACAATACCGACATGAACACTGCGCTCTTCTACATCTTCTCGGCCGTGCTGCTGTTCGCGGCCTTCCGTGTCATCACGGCCCGCAGCACGGTGCATGCGGCGCTGTTCCTGGTGCTCGCGTTCTTCAGCGCCTCCTGCGTGTGGATCCTGCTGCGTGCCGAGTTCCTGGCGATCGCACTCGTGCTCGTCTACGTCGGCGCGGTGATGGTGCTGTTCCTCTTCGTCGTGATGATGCTCGACGTGAACGTCGACGCGATGCGCCAAGGGTTCTGGAAGCACTTCCCGGTCGCGGCCCTGGTCGGCGTCGTCATCGCGCTGGAGATGGCCGCCGTGCTGCTGCCCGGCTTCCGCCTGACCGACGCGCCGCTCGCGAATGCGGCGGAGTTGAAGCTCGGCAACACCAAGCTGCTGGGCATCGAGGTCTACACGCACTACCTCTACCCCTTGCAGATTGCGGCGGTGCTGCTGCTGGTGGCCATCATCGCGGCGATTTCACTGACCTTGCGCCAGCGCAAGGATTCGAAGTCGCAGAACCCGTCCGAGCAGGTGCTGGCCAAGAAGGCCGATCGTGTGCGCATCGTCAAGATGGCCGCCGTGGTCGAGCCTCCGCCCGCGCCTCCCGCGCCGCCGGCCGCAGGAGAAACCACATGACCCTCGGCCCCATCACGCTCGGCCATTACCTCTCGCTCGGCGCGATCCTGTTCGCGCTGTCGGTGATCGGCATCTTCCTGAACCGCAAGAACCTGATCGTGCTGCTGATGGCGATCGAGCTGATGCTGCTGGCGGTGAACCTGAACTTCGTCGCCTTCTCGCATTACCTCGGCGACATGGCGGGCCAGGTGTTCGTGTTCTTCATCCTGACCGTCGCTGCGGCCGAATCGGCCATCGGCCTGGCGATCCTGGTGGTGCTGTTCCGCAACCGCGCCACGATCAATGTCGACGAGCTCGACTCGCTGAAGGGCTGAGCCTCATGGCTGCTGCACAACTCTCGCAAAACCTGCTGCTCGCGGTGCCGCTGGCGCCGCTGGTGGGCGCCATCGTCGCCGGACTTTTCGGCAA
This sequence comes from Rhizobacter sp., assembly GCA_043725365.1. Classification (GTDB taxonomy): domain Bacteria; phylum Pseudomonadota; class Gammaproteobacteria; order Burkholderiales; family Burkholderiaceae_C; genus LMDS01. The sequence continues at coordinate 1,319 of JAYSLR010000288.1, forward strand.
GGCCGTGGGCCGCCGCGGCGCGCATTCTGTGGCCATCCTCGGCGTGCTGATCGCCTTCATCATCTCGGCGATCACGCTGAAGGCCGTGGCGCTGGACGGTGCGCGCTTCAACGAGACCGTCTACACCTGGATGCAGCTCGGCGGTCTGAAGATGGAAGTCGGCTTCCTGATCGACGGCCTCTCCGCGATGATGATGTGCGTGGTGACCTTCGTGTCCCTGATGGTGCACATCTACACCATCGGCTACATGGAAGAAGACCCGGGCTACCAGCGCTTCTTCAGCTACATCTCGCTGTTCACCTTCTCGATGCTGATGCTCGTGATGAGCAACAACTTCCTGCAGCTGTTCTTCGGCTGGGAAGCGGTGGGCCTGGTGTCCTACCTGCTGATCGGCTTCTGGTTCACCAAGCCGACCGCGATCTTCGCGAACATGAAGGCCTTCCTCGTCAACCGCGTCGGCGACTTCGGCTTCATCCTCGGCATCGGCCTGGTGCTGGCGTATGCCGGCACGCTCAACTACGGCGAAGCCTTTGCCAAGGGCGAAGAACTCGCCAAGATCGCCTTCCCGCTTCCGCTCTTCGGCGGCGAGTGGATGCTGATCACGGTGACCTGCATCTGCCTGTTCATCGGCGCGATGGGCAAGAGCGCGCAGTTCCCGCTGCACGTGTGGCTGCCCGATTCGATGGAAGGCCCGACGCCGATCTCGGCCCTGATCCACGCCGCCACGATGGTGACCGCCGGTATCTTCATGGTGGCGCGCATGTCGCCGCTGTTCGAGCTGTCCGATACGGCGCTCAGCTTCATCCTCGTGATCGGCGCGATCACCGCGCTGTTCATGGGCTTCCTCGGCATCATCCAGAACGACATCAAGCGCGTGGTCGCGTACTCGACGCTCTCGCAGCTCGGCTACATGACGGTCGCACTCGGTGCCTCGGCCTACTCGGTCGCGGTGTTCCACCTGATGACGCACGCCTTCTTCAAGGCGCTGCTGTTCCTCGGCGCGGGCTCGGTGATCATCGGCATGCACCATGACCAGGACATCCGCAACATGGGCGGCCTGCGGAAATACATGCCGATCACCTGGATCACCTCGCTGGTCGGCTCGCTGGCGCTGATCGGAACGCCCTTCTTCGCCGGTTTCTACTCGAAGGATTCGATCATCGAGGCGGTCGGCCTCTCGCACCTGCCCGGCTCGGGCTTTGCCTACTTCTCGGTGATGGCCGGCGTGTTCGTCACCGCCTTCTACTCGTTCCGCATGTATTTCCTGGTCTTCCACGGCAAGGAGCGCTTCGACACGTCGCCCGCCGCTCACCACGACGGTCACGGACATGGACATGACGAGGACGATCA
>JAYSLR010000289.1:0-4185 GCA_043725365.1 Rhizobacter sp.
CCGAACACTGCCGGCTCCGAACCGAGCGGCAACAACGTGGCCGATACGAATGCGATCACGAAGACGGTGCTCAGGCCGAACTCCGGCAACGCCAGCAGCCTGACCATCGATTCGACCCATGCTTCCATCGCTGCGCATTATGGCGAGCGCGCGGCCGTCTGCGTGGCAGGATTTCGCGGCGCGCCGCGCCGCTATACTTCTGCCTCCTTTTTCAGCAGCTCCCGCACCGCCCCCGCCCCCCATGCAGATCGGCCACATCGCGCTCGCGAACCGCCTCTTCGCCGCCCCGATGGCCGGCGTGACGGACCGGCCGTTCCGCCAGCTCTGCAAGCGGCTGGGCGCCGGCTACGCGGTCAGCGAGATGGTGACCTCGCGACGCGACCTGTGGACGAGCCTGAAGACCAGCCGGCGCGCCGACCACGATGGCGAGGTCGCACCGATCGCGGTCCAGATCGCCGGCACCGATGCGCAGATGATGGCCGACGCCGCCGCCTACAACATCGACCGCGGCGCGCAGATCATCGACATCAACATGGGCTTCCCGGCGAAGAAGGTGTGCAGCAAGTGGGCCGGCTCGGCGCTGATGCAGGACGAGCCGCTGGCGCTCGCGATCATCGAGGCGGTGGTCGCGGCCTGCGCGCCGCGCAACGTGCCGGTCACGCTGAAGATGCGCACCGGCTGGTGCGAGGCCGAGCGCAACGCGGTTCGGCTGGCACGCGCCGCCGAATCGGCCGGCGTGGCGATGGTCACGGTGCACGGCCGCACGCGCGCGCAGGGCTACAAGGGCCTGGCCGAGTACGACACGGTCAGCGCGGTGAAGGCGGCCCTGCGCATCCCGGTGGTCGCGAACGGCGACATCGATTCGCCCGAGAAGGCCCGCGACGTGCTCGCGCGCACCGGCGCCGACGCGATCATGATCGGCCGCGCCGCCCAGGGGCGGCCCTGGATCTTTCGCGAAGTGGCGCACTTCCTGGCCACCGGCGAGCGCCTGCAGGCCCCCTCCGTGATCCAGGTCAAGGCCTGGCTGCTCGAGCACCTGCACGATCACTATGGCCTGTACGGCTGGGATGACGCTGGCGCGGGCGTGCGCAGCGCCCGCAAGCACATCGGCTGGGCGGTGCGTGCGCTGCCGGGCGGCGAGGCGTTTCGCGCCCGCATGAACCTGCTCGAGAGCTGCGAGACGCAGGTGCGCGCGGTCGGCGAGTGGTTCGACGCGCTCGCCGACAGGCATAGTCTGCTGCCCGGCGCGGACGAGGCCGCGAACGACTCGATCATCGAAGAAGAACCGACCGAAGAGCTGGCATGAAGAAGACGACGCACATCGAAGAATGCATCCGCGACAGCCTCGAGATCTACTTCAAGGACTTGCGCGGCGTCGAGCCGGCCGCGATGTACGAGATGATCCTCGGCGTCGTCGAGAAGCCGCTGCTCGACGTGGTGATGAAGCACGCCGACGGCAACCAGAGCCGCGCCGCCGAATGGCTGGGCATCAACCGCAACACGCTGCGCCGCAAGCTGCTCGACCACAAGCTGATCAAATGACGAAACACGCCTCGCTGCGCGAGACGTGATCGGCAAATTCCTGGGTTCTCCATGACACAACTCACCGCATTGCTCTCGGTCTCCGACAAGACCGGCGTGCTCGACCTCGCGCGCGCGCTCGTCGCGCTCGGCGTGAAGCTGCTGTCCACCGGCGGCACCGCGAAGCTGCTCGCCGATGCCGGCCTGCCCGTCACCGAGGTCGCCGATCACACCGGCTTCCCGGAGATGCTCGACGGCCGCGTCAAGACGCTGCACCCGACGATCCACGGCGGCCTGCTGGCGCGGCGCGATGTGCCGGAGCACATGAGCGCGCTGCGCGCGCACGGCATCGCGACGATCGACTTGGCTGTCGTCAACCTGTACCCGTTCGAGGCCGCCGTCGCGAAGCCCGGCTGCACGCTCGAGGACGCGATCGAGAACATCGACATCGGCGGGCCGGCGATGGTGCGCTCGGCGGCGAAGAACTGGAAGGACGTCGCGGTGCTGACCGACGCGTCGCAGTACGGGCAGGTGCTCGCCGAACTGAAGGCGCAAGGCCAGGTGAGCGCGGCGACGAAGTTCGCGCTGGCCGTGGCGGCGTTCAACCGGATCTCGAACTACGACGCGGCGATCAGCGACTACCTGTCGTCGCTGCAGGCCGACGGCACGCGGGCGGTGTTCCCGGCGCAGTCGAACATGCGCTTCGTCAAGCTGCAGGACCTGCGCTACGGCGAGAACCCGCACCAGAGCGCGGCGTTCTACCGCGACCTGGCGCCGGCGCCGGGCTCGCTGGTCACCGCGAAGCAGCTGCAAGGCAAGGAGCTCTCGTACAACAACATCGCCGACGCCGACGCGGCCTGGGAGTGTGTGAAGTCCTTCGACACGCCGGCCTGCGTGATCGTGAAGCACGCGAACCCCTGCGGCGTCGCGCTCGGCGCGGACGCGGCGCAGGCCTACGCCAAGGCCTTCAAGACCGATCCGACCTCGGCCTTCGGCGGCATCATCGCGTTCAACTGCGAGCTCGACGGCGCCGGCGCCGAGCTGGTCGCCAAGCAGTTCGTCGAGGTGCTGATGGCGCCGAGCTTCAGCGCCGAGGCGCTGGCGGTGTTCGCGACGAAGAAGAACGCGCGCGTGCTGCAGATCCCGCTGCCGGCCGACGGCAGCCGCGGCCGCAACGCGCAGGACGTCAAGCGCGTCGGCTCGGGCCTGCTGATCCAGACCGCCGACAACCTGGCGATCACGCGTGCGGAACTGAAGGTCGTGACCGCGAAACAGCCGACCCCGCAGCAGCTCGACGACCTGCTGTTCGCGTGGACGGTTGCGCAGTACGTGAAGAGCAACGCGATCGTGTTCTGCGGCGGCGGCGCGACCTTGGGCGTCGGCGCCGGCCAGATGAGCCGCGTCGATTCGGCGCGCATCGCCGGCATCAAGGCCGAGAACGCCGGCCTGAGCCTGCAGGGCTCGGCGGTCGCGAGCGATGCGTTCTTCCCGTTCCGCGACGGCCTCGACGTCGTGATCGACGCCGGCGCGGACTGCGTGATCCAGCCCGGCGGCTCGATGCGCGACGACGAGGTGATCGCCGCGGCGAACGAGCGCGGCATCGCGATGGTGCTGACCGGGGTGCGGCATTTCCGTCACTGAAGAGCTTCGCGGGGCCGCGGGCCGGGGAGCGGCAGCTACCATCCGCGCATGACACTTCCCGAGGTTGCCGGCCTCGCCCTTGCCGCCGTCGCGCGCCTGATCACCGGCGCGCAGGGCCACTGGTACGGCGCGCCGCCGAAGGCCGAGCAGCGCATCTATTTCGCGAACCACCAGAGCCACTTCGACTGGGTGCTGATCTGGGCCGCGCTGCCGCGCGACCTGCGCAGCGTGACGCGGCCGATTGCCGCGCGCGACTACTGGACCAGCTCGAAGCTGAAGCACTGGATCACGCGCGAGATCTTCAACGCGGTCTACGTGAGCCGTCAGCGAACCGACGACGAGGATCCGCTCGAGCCGCTGCTGGAGGCCCTGCGCCACGGTGACTCGCTGGTGATCTTCCCCGAGGGCACACGCGGCAGCAAGGTCGATCCAGCGCCATTCAAGGCGGGCCTGTTCCACCTCGCCGAGGCCTTCCCCGAGGTGCCGCTGATCCCGGCCTGGATCGACAACGTGCAGCGCGTGATGCCCAAGGGCGAGGTCGTGCCGGTGCCGATCCTGTGCTCGGTGACCTTCGGCAAGCCGCTCGCACTGGTCCCCGGCGAGACCAAGCCGGAGTTTCTGCAGCGCGCCCGCAACGCGGTGATGACGCTGCGCTCGGTGCACTGAAAATGAAGCTCGCCACACTCGAAGGATACGGTTGCGGGGTGACGGCTCGTGGCCCTTCTCTGTCATTCGCTGTCTGGGCCGCGAGTCGGCGTTCGATCGTTGTAGCGGCAAAGGCGGGAGCGGCCAGGCCGGCGAGGGCTGAAGCCGCGCCCCCGACGGCGTCGGGGGTGCCCTGCGCTGCTCGCTACGCAGGGCAAGTCCGCAAACTCGGCCCCGAGTACGGGACCTCAAACATGCGGACTTGGCGCGCAAGCGCGCCGACCCTGCTGCGCTGCGCTGCTCGGCGCTGGCTTCCTGATGCCCTCGCCGGCCTGGCCGCTCCCGCCTTTGCGAGCACCGGGGTGGCGTTTCCAACGC
>JAYSLR010000290.1:0-8917 GCA_043725365.1 Rhizobacter sp.
CAGGCCGGCGAGGGCATCAGGAAGCCAGCGCCGAGCAGCGCAGCGCAGCGGGGTCGGGCCGCTTGCGGCCCAAGTCGGCATGTTTGAGGTCCTGTACTCGGGGCCGAGTTTGCGGACTTGCCCTGCGTAGCGAGCAGCGCAGGGCACCCCTCGCGCAGCGAGGGGCGCGGCTTCAGCCCTCGCCGGCCTGGCCGCTCCCGCCTTTGCCGCTGCGACGATTGAAGTCCGACTCGCGGCACAGGCAGCGAACGGCGGCAACGGGCCGCAACCCGTCACTCTGCATGAGGATCTGCCGGGTGTCCCAGGTTTCACTTCAGCCCCGGCGACTCTTCGCCTTGCGCGAATCGAGCTCGGCGAGCTGCGTCTTCAGCAGCAGCACCAGCACGCGCGCGGTATCCTCGCTCAGGCTCAGGATCGTCGACGGCATCGCGCCGTCGTCGCGCGCGGCCGCCGGCTGCACCAGCGCATCGATCTGCGCGCGGATCAGGCCGTGGCCGTGCGCCATCGCCCTGACCTTCTGAACCTCGATGTTCCAGGTCTTCATGTGACCTCCTCCAACAATCGTGTTTCGGGCCCGGGCACATCGGCAGGCGTCGGCAGCAGCCCGAGCCGTTCGGCGACGAGCCGCGGGTCGTTGATCGTGCGCACCGCTGCATACGCGAGCTCGGCCTGCGGGTGGCGACGGCGCAGGTAGTTCAGCCACTGCTTGACGCGGCCGGCGCGCGCACGCGGCTCGAGGTGGCCGCAGACGAGGCGCCAGAACGCCGCGAGCAGCGGCTGCAGTTCGTTCCAGCCCAGCCCGGGCGCTGCAGCGTCGCGGCGGTCAGCGGCGCGGATCGCGAGCGCGAGGCCAGGGTCGCTGACCATGCCACGCCCCAGCATCAGCGCCTCGCAGCCCGAGCGCTCGCGGCAGCGCAGCGCATCGGCCACGCTCCAGATCTCGCCGTTCGCGATCACCGGCACCGCCAGCGCCGCGCGGATCTCGGCGATGCGCTCCCAGTACGCAGGCGGCCGGTAGCCGTCGGCCTTGGTGCGCGCGTGCACGACGAGTTCGCCGGCGCCGCCCGCGACGAGCGCCTGCGCGCACTCCAGCGCGCGGCCGGGGTCGTCGAAGCCCAGGCGCATCTTGGCCGAGACCGGCATCGCCATAGGCACCGCGCGGCGCACGGCATCGACGATGCGGTGCAGGATTTCCGGGTCCTGCAGCAGGGCCGCGCCGCCGCCATGGCGGTTCACGATCTTCGCCGGGCAACCGAAGTTCAGATCGATGCCGGCCGGGCCGAGGCCCGCGAGCCGGGCCGCGTTCTCGGCCAGGCAGACCGCATCCGAGCCCATCAGCTGCACCCGCACCGGCACGCCGGCGCGGGTGCGGCCACCGTGGTTCAGCTCCGGCACGACGCGCGTGAACACGCGCTCGGGCAGCAGCGTCCCGGTGACGCGAATGAACTCGGCCACGCAGCGGTCGACGCCGCCGGCGCGCGTCAGGATGTCGCGCAGCGTGAAGTCGAGCAGCCCTTCCATGGGCGCGAGCAGGATCAGGGGTCGGTGCGTCATCTGGCTATGAAAATGTCGGCCCGGCCGGAAGCCTCTGTGGGGCGAGTATGAACAGCGTACGAACCGCAGGCACCGCGAGCGGACCGGGCGGTGCCCCAAGTATCGCCGGCGACCGCGTCGACCGGGCACCGACGGAGGGCGGATTCGCCGCGCTCCGGCAGCCCCCATTCACGCTTCATCTCGTTCGAGCGGGGCGCGCCGCCGGCCCGCGCAGAACCCCTGTGCCGACCCACGCGGCCCGATTCCGCTAGAGTCGCCGCACCCCGTTTTGCAGAGAACGAGACGATGAACCTGATCTACGTCGGCGACGCGATGTGCTCCTGGTGCTACGGCTTCGCGAAGCCGCTGGACGAGTTGCTCGCCGATCCTGGCGACACGGCGCCACTGCAGATGGCCTTGGTGATGGGCGGCCTGCGGCCGTTCACGACCGAGCCGATCGCACCCGAGCGTGCCGACGAACTCGCCGGCCACTGGCAGCGCGTCGCCGAAGCGAGCGGCCAGCCGTTCGCGCAGGCGCCGCACACCGCGCTGCACCGCCCCGGCTTCATCTACGACACCGAGCCCGCCGCGCGCGCCAGCGTGACCGTGCGCAGCCTGTGGCCGCAGCAGGTCTGGCGCTACTTCAAGGCGGTGCAGCACGCGTTCTACGCCGAGGGCCGCAACGTCACCGAACCGGGCGTGCTGGCCGACGTGGCCGAGCAGCTCGGCCTGCCGCGCGCCGAGTTCGGCAAGGCGTTCGCGTCGCAGAAGATGCGCGACGCGACGCTGCGCGATTTCCAGCAGTCGCAGGCCTGGGGCATCCGCGGCTTCCCGACGCTGGTGGCCGAGCACGGCGATCACCTGCACCTGGTCGGCAGCGGCTTCATGCCGATCGCGACGCTGCGCGAGCGCCTCGCGCATGTCACGACCGCCCACGACCAGCCCCATTGACGCAGCGCCCCTCGCGTGCGCAACACTTGCACACGCGGGCCGTCCGGGATCGCCGATGATGTCGGCCCCGTGAGCCTCACCTTGCCTGCCGAGATGAAAACACTTCTGTTCTGCGCCGGATTCGCCGCGCTGGGTCTGTACACCACGCTGAGCGCTTCGGCGCAGGCCGACCCCCTGGCCGCCCGGGCCGCCGCCGAGAAGGGCGCGGTCGTGACGCCCAGCGGCCTCGTCTACCGCACGCTGCGGGAAGGCCGTGGCGCGAGCCCGCTCGCCACCGACACTGTCAAGGTCCACTACCGCGGCACGTTCGCCGACGGCACCGAGTTCGACAGCTCGTACAAGCGCAATGCACCGGCCCAATTCCCGCTGAACGGCGTGATCAAGTGCTGGACCGAGGGCGTGCAACGCATGAAGGTCGGCGCCAAGGCCAGACTGACCTGCCCCGCCGCGATCGCCTATGGCGAACGCGGTGCCGGCGGTGGCCTGATCCCACCGAACACCACGCTGCAGTTCGAGGTCGAACTGCTGGAGATCGCGAAGCGCTGAGGCACTTCGCGTCGGGCTTAGCCCTTGCCCGGCTCGACCGTCAGCTGGTTGTCGACGCTGACCACGCCCTTGACGTTCTGCGCCAGCGTGGTCGCATGCTCGCGCGCCTCATTGCTCGGCGCCTGGCCCTTCAGCGCGACCCGGCCGTTGACGGTGTCGACGTTGATCTTCAGCGCGCTCAGGCTGGCGTCCTTCGCGAGCTCGGTCTTCACCGAGGTCGTGATCACCGCGTCGTCGATCTTGTCGCCCATCTTCGCGGCGGCGTTCTCGGTCGCGACCTTGGCCTTGTCCAGGCCGGTGCGCGCGTCGTTGCCCACCTCGCGGGCCTTCTGCTCGACGGACGCGACGGTGGCGTCGGCGCCGTCGCGCGCATCCGTCTGCTCGCGCTTGCTGCAGCCGGCCAGCGCCAGGGCCGCCACCATCGCGCCGATCGTCGTCATCGTCAGGATTCGCTGGTTCATCGAGGTTCTCCTCTGTCTCACGGGGCCGGTCCGGCCGGCCCGATCCAAGGGCCTCGCGCGTGCTTGCGCGTCGCACGGGGTGGTGGGTCAACGATAGGAGCGGGTCGACGCCGGTGCCGTCGGTCGCCCGGCGATTCGACTGTCGGACGATGCCCACAGCGCCGGGGCGGCGCCGGCGCGCTCAGTGCGCGATCGCGGGCCGCACGCAGGGGTAGGCGTACTCGCGCCCGACGACGGCCCGCGCATACAAGTAGTTGTCGCGCGCGCGGTCGCTGAGCGCGTCCATCGCGACGTGACCTTCCGCGTCGCAGGGGAAGCACAGGGCCCGGCCTTCGTGGAACAAGGACTGGAATCTGATCTCGTACGCAGCGTTCATCGAGCGACACTCCCTGGGTCGGACGCCGTCGAGACGACCGGCGCCTGATCGAAGTATCCGCATGCGACCGAGCCGGCGATGTCGGGCCGACGCGCGGTCGCGTGTCAGCGAAGCGCCATGCGCGGCGTCGGCGGCCGGCCTGCTCCGCGATAATCGCGGATGACCCGCTCCGACCTCTCCGCTTCCGCCGTCCCCGTCGTCGGCCCCTCGTTCGCGGGGCTGCCGCTGTCGCCCGCGCAGCTCGCCAACCTGGCCACGCTCGGCTACCTCGGCATGACGCCGGTGCAGGCCGCCAGCCTGCCGGCCGCGCTCGCCGGCGACGACCTGATCGTGCAGGCCGCCACCGGCAGCGGCAAGACCGCGGCGTTCGCGCTGGCGCTGCTGGCCCGGCTGAAGCTCGACGACCCGACGCGCCCGTTCGCGGTCCAGGCGCTGGTGCTGTGCCCGACACGCGAGCTCGCGGACCAGGTCACGACCGAGATCCGGCGCCTCGCGCGCAGCGAGGACAACGTGAAGCTGCTCACGCTGTGCGGCGGCGTGCCGCTGCGCAACCAGCTGGCGAGCCTCGCGCACGGCGCGCATGTGGTCGTCGGCACGCCCGGGCGCGTCATCGACCACCTCGAGCGCGGCGCGCTCACGCTGGGCGCGCTCAACACGCTGGTGCTCGACGAGGCCGATCGCATGCTCGACATGGGCTTCCACGACGACATCGCCAAGATCGTGAAGCAGTGCCCGAAGCAGCGCCAGACCCTGCTGTTCTCGGCCACCTACCCCGAGGGCATCGCCCAGCTCGCGCAGCAGTTCATGCGCACGCCGAAGACCGTGAAGGTGCGTTCGCAGGTCGACGCCGCGCAGATCGAGCAGCGCTTCTACGAGGTGCGCGACGACGAGCGGCTGCACGTGGTCTCGCTGCTGCTGCGGCACTTCCGGCCGGTCAGCACGCTGGCGTTCTGCAACACCAAGCAGCAGTGCCGCGACCTGGCCGACGTGCTCGTCGCGCAGGGTTTCGCGGCGCTGGCGCTGCACGGCGAACTCGAACAGCGCGAGCGCGACCAGGTGCTGGTCCAGTTCGCGAACCGCAGCTGCTCGGTGCTGGTGGCCACCGACGTGGCCGCGCGCGGCCTGGACATCGCGCAGCTCGAGGCGGTGATCAACGTCGACACCACGCCCGACCCGCAACTGCACATCCACCGCATCGGCCGCACCGGCCGCGCCGACGCGACCGGCCTGGCGCTGAGCCTGGCCAGCCTCGACGAGATGGGCAGCGTCGGCAAGATCGAGCTGGTGCAGGGCCGCGAGGTCGCGTGGCACCCGCTCGCCGAGTTGACGCCCGCCCCCGGCGGCGCGCTGCTGCCGCCGATGGTGACGCTCCAGATCGTCGGCGGGCGCAAGGAGAAGATCCGCCCCGGCGACGTGCTGGGCGCGCTCACCGGCGAGGCCGGCTTCAAGGCCGAGCAGATCGGCAAGATCAACGTCAACGAGTTCTCGACCTACGTCGCGGTCGACCGGCAGATCGCCGAGCAGGCACTGAAGCGCCTCGCGGCCGGCAAGGTCAAGGGCAAGAAGGTGAAGGTGCGGTTCGTGCAGGCTTAGGGTCGGCTCGCGCCGAGCGGGCCGGTCCGCGCGCGCGGCATCGCCCTACAAGCGCCATGCGCAGGCGCGGTCCAGAATCGCGGCATGCATCCGATCTCCAGAATGACGCTGCTCGCGGTCGCGGCCGGACTGACGGCGTGCGGTGATGTCGCCACCCTGACCGTCGCGGCCGGCACCGGCCCGAGCCCGCAGCTGCCGCCGCCGCACCAGACGCTGCTGCCCACCGTCAACATCGCGCCCGCGCAAGGCTGGGCCGAGGGCGCGAAGCCGGTCGCCGCAGCCGGCCTGGCCGTCGACGCGTTCGCCACCGGCCTGGCCCACCCGCGCTGGCTGTACACGCTGCCGAACGGCGACGTGCTCGTGGCCGAGACCAACGCGCCGCCGAAGCCCGACGACGCCAAGGGCCTGCGCGGCTGGGTCATGGGGCTGGTGATGAAGCGGGCCGGCGCCGCGCCGCCGAGCGCGAACCGCATCACGCTGCTGCGCGACGCCGATGGCGACGGCATCGCCGAGACGCGCAGCGTGCTGATCGACGGGCTGCGCTCGCCGTTCGGCATGGCGCTGGTCGGCAGCGACCTGTATGTGGCGAACACCGACGGCGTCGTGCGCTATCCCTACACAGCCGGCGCGACGCACATCGACGCGCCCGGCCAGCCGGTCGTCGCGCTGCCGGCCGGCACGATCAACCACCACTGGACCAAGAACGTGATCGCGAGCCCGGACGGTCGCCTGCTCTACGCGACGGTCGGTTCGAACAGCAACGTCGGCGAGAACGGCATGGCGGCCGAGGAAGGTCGCGCGGCGATCTGGCAGATCGATCCGGCCACCGGTCGGTCGCGGGTGTTCGCCAGCGGCCTGCGCAACCCGAACGGCCTGGCCTGGGAGCCGACCACGGGGGCGCTGTGGACCGTCGTGAACGAGCGCGACGAGATCGGCAGCGACCTCGTGCCCGACTACCTCACGTCGGTGCGCGACGGCGGCTTCTACGGCTGGCCGTACAGCTACTACGGCCCGCACGTGGACGAGCGGGTCACGCCGGCGCGGCCCGATCTAGTCGCCCGGGCGATCGCGCCCGACTACGCGCTCGGGCCGCACACCGCATCGCTGGGCCTGGCGTGGTCGCAGGGCACGAGCCTGCCGGCGCGCTTCGCGAGCGGCATGTTCATCGGCCAGCACGGCTCGTGGAACCGACGGCCGCACAGCGGCTACGAGGTGATCTTCGTGCCGTTCAGCGGCGGCCGCCCGAGCGGCGCGCCGCTGGCCGTGCTGACCGGTTTCCTGAGCAGCGACGGCCGCGCGAACGGCCGGCCGGTCGGTGTGGCGCTCGATGCGACGGGCGCGCTGCTGGTCGCCGATGACGTCGGCAACGTGATCTGGCGCGTCAGCGCGGCGCGCTGATCCCCGCGGCGCGCGCGAGCACGAGGCGATGCGCCGCGGCGCCGCCGAGCGCGCTCGCGAAGCCGCCCCACGCCATGTCGACGACGGTCATCGTCAGGCTGTAGCCGCGCAGCGTCGCGAGGTTGGTCAGGTCGTAGACGCCGAACGCGGTCAGCCCCAGCAGCGCACTGCGGCGCACGGCCTCGCCGAAGCTCGCGGCGGGCAGCAGCGCAAGGTAGACGATCGCCGCCGGGTACAGCAGGTAGTACAGCGCCGCGGGCACGACGCGCACCGCGTCGGTCATCAGCGGCCCGAGCCACTGCCGGTACGAGTCGAGCGCGAGCCAGCCCAGCCACAGGGCGTCGAGCGCACCCATCACGACGAGCACGACGCCGTAGGCGCCAGCGCAGCGGATCAGCGTGGGTCGGTTGGCGGGCATGCGGGCGGCTCCATCGGCAAAGGCCAGATCAGACCACAGCGCGCGCGGCGATGGCTGGCGCGTGGCTGGCCATGCGGGTGTGAAATGATCGAGGCACCCCGCGCAACCTACGGCTCGTCACACCACCGCATGACCCGTCTGTCCGAACCTGCACCGAAGCCCGCGCTGCGCGCGGTCGCGCTGATGGAAGCCCTCAAGGGCCTGATCGTCTTCGGTGCCGGCTTCGGGCTGCTCGCGCTGCTGCACCGCGACGTGCGCCGCGTCGCCGAGTCGCTGGTGACGCGGCTGCACCTCGATCCGGAGCAGCACTATGCCGGCCTGTTCCTGCATGCGGCGGCGCACGTCACCGATGCGCGGCTGTGGGGCCTGGCCGCGCTTGCGCTGGGCTACACCGCGCTGCGCTGGGCCGAGGCCTACGGCCTGTGGTTCGGGCGCCGCTGGGGCGAATGGCTGGGTGCGGCGAGCGGCGCGGTCTACATCCCGGTCGAGCTCTACGAGCTGTGGCAGAAGCCGGGCCCGATCAAGGTGGCGACGCTGACCTTCAACGTGGCACTGGTCGCCTACCTGGTCTGGACGCTGCGGCAGGGCCGCGGCGCACACGCGCCACCCTAACCCGCGGCGACGTCGTCGAGCAGCGGCTCGTCGTCCTCTTCGCCGAGGAAGCCGCCGCTCTGGTGCGCCCACAGCCGCGCATAGAGGCCGCCCTGCGCGAGCAGGCTGCGGTGATCGCCCTGCTCGACGATGCGACCCTGGTCGAGCACGATCAGCCGGTCCATTGCGGCGATGGTCGACAAGCGGTGCGCGATCGCGACCACGGTCTTGCCTTCCATCAGCCGGTACAGGCTGGCCTGGATCGCGGCCTCGACCTCCGAGTCGAGCGCGCTCGTGGCTTCGTCGAGCAGCAGGATCGGCGCGTCCTTCAGCATCACGCGCGCGATCGCGATGCGCTGGCGCTGCCCGCCCGAGAGCTTGACGCCGCGCTCGCCGACATGCGCGTCGTAGCCGCTGCGACCCTTCGGGTCGGTCAGGCCCTGGATGAACTCGTGCGCCTCGGCGCGCTTCGCGCTGACGACCATCTGCGCGTCGCTCGCGTCGGGCCGGCCGTACAGGATGTTGTCGCGCACCGACCGGTGCAGCAGCGAGGTGTCCTGCGTGACCATGCCGACCTGTGCGCGCAGCGAATCCTGCGTTGCCGCGGCGATGTCCTGACCGTCGATCAGCACGCGGCCGCTCTCGACGTCGTACAGCCGCAGCAGCAGGTTCACGATCGTGCTCTTGCCGGCGCCGGAGCGGCCGACCAGGCCGACCTTCTCGCCGGGGCGGATGTGCAGCGACAGGTCGTCGATCACGCGCCTCAAACCACCGTACGCGAAGGCGACGTGCTCGAAGCGCACGTCGCCCAGCCGCACCTGCAGCGGCTGCGCGTCGGCGCGGTCGACGACCGCGTGCGGGCGGCTCAGGGTGTTGATGCCGTCCTGCACCGTGCCGATGTGCTCGAACAGGGACGCCATCTCCCACATCACCCAGTGCGAGATGCCGTTCAGGCGCAGCGCCATCGCGGTTGCCGCGGCGAGCGCGCCGACGCCGACCTGACCCTGCGTCCACAGCCACAGCGCCGCGCCGGCGGTGCTCGCGATCAGC
>JAYSLR010000291.1:0-2900 GCA_043725365.1 Rhizobacter sp.
CCAGGCCGCCAACGTCGGGCAGCTCGCCGAGCCGGCGGCAGGCGGCGATCAGCTCGGCGGTGCGGGCGCTCCCGAGCACCGGGTCGGCCTGCGCCGCGAACTTCGCGGCCAGCGCCGCATCGCTCATCGGCCGCTGCAGCGAGCCGATCGCATGCTCGACGAAGACGTGAATGCGCCGCCCGTCGCGCAGCACCGCCGTCACGTCGGCGGACGCCTCGTCGATCGCGTCGTCGACGGTCGCGACGACCTTGCGCCGCAGCGCCACCACGTCGTCGCGCGTGACGATGGCGTCGGCGTATTCGGGCTCGGCGGCGCGCCCGAAGATCAGGCCGGCGGCGCAGCCGTGGTAGACGCTGAACTTGGCGCTCAGGCCGTCGGCCGGCTCCTTCTTGCCGGTGAGCTCGAGCACGAGCGAGTGCACCCTGAGCTCGATGCGCTCGACCTCGTCGGGCCGAACGCCCTGCTCGCGCAGCTGCACGCAGGCGTCGATGCTCGGGTGGATGACGATGCCGCAGGCGAAGGGCTTGTAGGTGTTGAACGAGATCTCGAAGCGCCGGCCCAGCTCGTCGGTGGCCTCGTTCCAGTCGCACTTGGTCGACACCACCTGCGCGAAGCCGCGCGGCGCCTCCAGCGCGCGCGGGCTGGCGGTGAAACCGTGCTTCGCCAGCAGCGCCGACAGCAGCCCGGCACGCGCCGCGCCGCCGGGGTGGAAGGGCTTGGTCATGGTGCCGAACTGCTCGCGCAGACCGATCGGCTGCGACGCGGCGATGCCCAGTGCCATGGCGGTCCGGTGCTCGTCGAGGTGCAGCAGGCGCGCACACGCCGCGGCCGCGCCCAGCATGCCAGTGGAGCCGGTGATGTGCCAGCCGCGGTCGTAGTGATCGGGGTACATCAGGTTGCCCATCCGGCACGACACGTCGATGCCCAGCACCAGCGCATCGGTCAGTTCGCGCCCGCTGGAGCCCAGGTGCTCGGCCAGCGCGAGCGCCGCCGAGGCCACCGGGCCCGCTGGATGGATGATGGTCTTCAGGTGCGTGTCGTCGAAATCGAAGGTGTGCGAGCTGATGCCGTTGAGCAGCGCGGCGCCGGCCATGTCGACCTTCCCGGCGCGGCCCAGCACCGTGGCCTGCGGTGCCGGCTGCAGCATCATCACGGCCGCCAGCGCGGCCTGCGGCGCGTCGTGCGTGGCCGCACCGACGGCACATCCGGCCCAGTTCAGGAAGGTGCGATGCGCCTCGCGATCGACCGCGTCGCTCCAGCCGCGCGACGGGTGCGTGGCGACGAAGCGGGCGAGGATCTGCGTGATCGGCGGGGCGTCGTGGTCGGCGCTGACGTTGGTGTTGCGTGCCATGGGTTCACTCTTCGATCTGGAGCTGGGTTGCTGGGCCGGCGCGGTCCGGCGCACGGCCTCGGCCTGGAGGGATCGGCAGGCGTCGCTTGGGACACCTGACCGATATTCTCGGTCGAACCGGCGAACGCTGCGACACGCGCGCCCGAGGCACGCGCCGTCCCCGGTCACCGTTGCGTCTTGTCCTTCGCGTTCTGCACCTCGATGCGCTCGCGCGCGGCCTGCCAGTCGGCGTCGCTCCACTGGCGGAGCTCGTAGAAGTTGCCGCCGGTGGCCAGGGCGTTGCCGCCGTCCATCGCGACGGTCTGGCCGGTGAGCCAGTCGCACTGACCGCGCGCCATCAGGAAGGTCGCGAGGTTCTGCAGCTCGCTCATCCGGCCGGTGCGCGCCATCGGGTTGTGGCGCACGCTGCGTTCGCCGGGCTGCTCGCCCGGGTTCAGGCGCTTGCTCATGCCCTCGGTCGGGATCTCGCCCGGTGCAACGGCGTTCAGCCGGATCCCGAAGCGCGCCCATTCGACCGCGAGCGACTTCGTCATCACCTCGATGCCGGCCTTGCTCATCGCTGACGGCACGACGTAAGGGCTGCCGTTGTCGACCCAGGTCACGATGATGCTCATCACGCTGCGCATCGGCTGGCCGCTCTGCCAGGCGCCCGCCTTCGCCTCGGCGACCCAGCGCTTGCCGATCGCCTGGGTGACGTAGAAGCTGCCGTGGAAGACGATGCCCGCGATCGCGTCGAAGGCGCGCGGCGACAGGCTCTCGGTCGGCGCGATGAAGTTGCCGGCGGCGTTGTTGACCAGGCCGGTCAGGCCGCCGCCGGCCCACAGCGCCTCGACCATCTCCTCGACGTGCTGGGCGTTTCTGATGTCGACGCCGAAGGTGTCGATGCGCGCCTTCGGGAACTGCGTGCGCCAGGCGGCCGCGGTCTCGTCGCAGACCGACTGGCGCCGGCCGCAGATCGCGACGTCCGCGCCCAGGGCCAGGAAGCCCTCGGCCATCGCCTTGCCCAGGCCGGTGCCGCCGCCGGTCACGAGAATCCGCTGGCCGGCCATCAGATCGGGCTGAAACATCGTCGTCTCCTGGTGTCCTGGTGGGCCGACGCTAGCACCGTGGCGGCCGATCTGTCCACCGGCCGGCGCTGTTCCCTGCGCCGGCAGGCAAATTCAAGGTCTGTTACCGTCCGCCCCAAGAGAGTTCTGAGGAGACACCGCATGAGCGGTCTGGATCAACGCCTGCGCGAATTGCCCGATGCACGGCTGCGCGAGATGCGCCGGGGGGTCGAGAAGGAGAGCCTGCGCGCGCTGCCGGACGGCAGCCTCGCGCTCACGCCGCACCCGGCCGCGCTCGGCTCGGCGCTGACGCACCCCCACATCACGACCGATTTCAGCGAGTCGCAGCTCGAGTTCGTGACCGGCGTGCACGCGAGCGCGCGGGAGTGCGTCGACGAGCTGACGCAGATCCACCAGTTCAGCTACCGCGCGCTGCGCGAGCTCGGTGACGAGATGCTGTGGGTCTCGAGCATGCCCTGCGGGCTGCCGACCGACGAGAACAT
>JAYSLR010000292.1:0-4367 GCA_043725365.1 Rhizobacter sp.
CGCGTGCTCGATGCTCTTGATGCCGACCGCGTCGTCGTTGACGTTCAGCGTGCACGCCGCCTCGCACGGCGCCGGGCAGATGCGGCCGGTGAACTCGGGAAAGTTGTTGGTCGAGTCGAGTACCGCGAAGGCGTTCTTCCAGTCGGCGCGGTAGACGAGGTCGTTGAAGTCCGGAATGATGTTGTTGACCGGGCAGCCGCTGTTGCAGAACGGCGTGCCGCAGTCCATGCAGCGTGCGCTCTGGATCTTCGCGTCGGCCTCCTTCAGGCCGATGACGAATTCCTTGTAGTGCGTCTTGCGCTCGGCGACGGGCGCGTAGCCCTCTTCGAGGCGCTCGTATTCCATGAAACCGGTGACTTTTCCCATGATGTCTCGTGTGCTTGTGAGGTGAGGCCGGCCTACTTCGCGGGAACGGACTGGCCCTTGGCCGTGTTCGTCGCGCCACCGGCATCCTGGATCGCCTTCGCCGCCGCGGCCTTCGCAGCCTGCTCGGCCAGCGCGCGCTTGTACTCGTTCGGGAACACCTTGACGAACTTGGCGCGCGACTCGACCCAGTGGTCCATGATGTGGCGCGCGCGCAGCGAGCCGGTCCACTTGTGGTGATCCTCGATCAGCTTCTTCAGCGTGGCCTCGTCGCTGCGGCCGTGGTGCCAGAGCGACTTGTCGGCGCCGGCTTCCTGCTCGGCCGCGCTGTGCACCTTCTCGAGCGTCACCATCGCGGTGTTGCAGCGCGTCGCGAAGCTGCCGTCCTCGTCGTACACGTAGGCCACGCCGCCGCTCATGCCGGCGGCGAAGTTGCGGCCGGTCTTGCCGAGCACCGCAACGGTGCCGCCGGTCATGTACTCGCAGCCGTGGTCGCCGGTGCCCTCGACGACCGCCGTCGCGCCCGACAGGCGGACTGCAAAACGCTCGCCGGCGACGCCGCGGAAGAACGCCTCGCCGCTGGTCGCGCCGTAGAGCACGGTGTTGCCGACGATGATGTTCTGCGTCGCGTCGCCGCGGAACTCGATGCTCGGCCGGATCGCGATGCGCCCGCCGCTCATGCCCTTGCCGGTGTAGTCGTTCGCGTCGCCGATCAGGTAGATCGTGATGCCCTTCGCGAGGAACGCGCCGAAGCTCTGCCCGCCGGTGCCTTCCATCTGGATGAAGATGGTGTGGTCGGGCAGGCCTTCGGGCCGGTGCCGGATCAGCTCGCCGGAAAGCATCGCGCCGACGGTGCGGTTGACATTGCGCACCTCCTCCATGAACTGCACCTTCTCGCCGCGATCGATCGCGGGGCGGCACTTTTCGATCAGCCTGATGTCGAGCGCCTTCGCGAGGCCGTGGTCCTGCTCCTCCGTCTGGCGGCGCGGCACGTCGGCCGGCGCGCTCGGGAGCTGGAAGACGCGGCTGAAGTCCAGGCCCTTGGCCTTCCAGTGCGCGATGCCCTTCTTCGTGTCGAGCAGGTCGGCGCGGCCGATCAGGTCATCGAACTTGCGGATGCCGAGCTGCGCCATGATGCTGCGCGCTTCCTCGGCGACGAAGAAGAAGAAGTTGACGACATGCTCGGGCCGGCCGGTGAATTTCTTGCGCAGCACCGGGTCCTGCGTCGCCACGCCGACCGGGCAGGTGTTCAGGTGGCACTTGCGCATCATGATGCAGCCTTCGGCGACCAGCGGCGCGGTCGCGAAGCCGAACTCGTCGGCACCGAGCAGCGCGCCGATCACGACGTCGCGGCCGGTCTTCATCTGGCCGTCGGCCTGCACGCGGATGCGCGAGCGCAGCCGGTTCAGCACCAGCGTCTGCTGCGTCTCGGCCAGGCCCAGTTCCCACGGCGTGCCGGCGTGCTTGATCGAACTCCACGGCGACGCGCCGGTGCCGCCGTCGTGGCCGGCGATCACGACGTGGTCCGCCTTGGCCTTGGCCACGCCGGTCGCCACGGTGCCGACGCCGACCTCGCTGACGAGCTTGACGCTGATGCTGGCGCGCGAGTTCGCGTTCTTCAGGTCGTGGATCAGCTGCGCCAGATCCTCGATCGAGTAGATGTCGTGGTGCGGCGGCGGCGAGATGAGGCCGACGCCCGGCACCGAGTAGCGCAGCATGCCGATGTAGTCGGTGACCTTGCCGCCGGGCAACTGGCCGCCCTCGCCGGGCTTCGCACCCTGCGCCATCTTGATCTGGATCTGGTCGGCCGACGACAGGTATTCGGTGGTGACTCCGAAGCGCCCGGATGCGACCTGCTTGATCTTAGAGCGCAGCGAATCGCCTTCGTTGAGTTCGAAGTCGACCTGGATGTTGCCAGGCCCGATCACATCGCTGAACTTCGTGCCCTGCTTGATCGGAATGCCCTTCAGCTCGTTGCGGTAGCGTGCCGGGTCCTCGCCGCCTTCGCCGGTATTGGACTTGCCGCCGATGCGGTTCATCGCGACCGCGAGGTTCGCATGCGCCTCGGTGCTGATCGAGCCGAGCGACATCGCGCCGGTCGCGAAGCGCTTGACGATCTCGCGCGCCGGTTCGACCTCGTCGATCGGGATCGCCTTGCTCGGATCGACCTTGAACTCGAACAGTCCGCGCAAGGTCATGTGGCGCTGCGACTGGTCGTTGATGATCTGCGCGTATTCCTTGTAGGTTTCGTACTTGTCGGCGCGAACGCTGTGCTGCAGCTTGGCGATCGCGTCGGGGGTCCACATGTGCTCCTCGCCACGCACGCGCCAGGCGTACTCGCCGCCCGCGTCGAGCATGCCTTCGAGCACCGGGTCGTCGCCGAACGCGGCCCGGTGCATGCGGATCGCCTCTTCCGCGACATCGAACACGTCGATGCCACCGACCTGGCTCGCGGTGCCACGGAAGTATTTGTCGACCAGCTGTTTTTCGAGGCCGATGGCCTCGAACAACTGCGCGCCGCAATACGACATGTAGGTCGACACGCCCATCTTGGACATGATCTTCGACAGGCCCTTGCCGACCGCCTTGACGTAGTTGTAGATCGCCTTCTCGGCCGACAGCTCGCCGCTGAGCTCCTTGTGGATGTCGGCCAGCGTCTGCATCGCGAGGTACGGGTGCACGGCCTCTGCGCCATAGCCGGCGAGCACGCCGAAATGATGCACTTCGCGCGCCGAACCGGTCTCGACGACCAACCCTGCGGTCGTGCGCAGCCCTTCGCGCACCAGGTGCTGGTGGATCGCCGACAGCGCCAGCAGCGCCGGGATCGCGACGAAGTCACGGTTCATCTGGCGGTCGCTGATGATCAGGATGTTGTGGCCGCTCTTGATCGCATCGACGCTCTCGGCGCACAGCGACGCGAGCTTGGCCTCGACGCCTTCGTCGCCCCAGACCAGCGGGTAGGTGATGTTCAGCTCGTAGCTCTTGAACTTCGCGCCGGTGTGCTTCTCGATGTCTCTGAGGCGGGCCATGTCCTCGAAGTCGAGAATCGGCTGCGGCACCTCGAGCCGCATCGGCGGGTTCACCGCGTTGATGTCGAGCAGGTTCGGTTTGGGGCCGATGAACGACACGAGCGACATCACGATCGCCTCGCGGATCGGGTCGATCGGCGGGTTCGTGACCTGTGCGAACAGCTGCTTGAAGTAGTTGTAGAGCGGCTTGTTCTTGTCCGAAAGCACCGCCAGCGGCGAGTCGTTGCCCATCGAGCCGATGCCTTCTTCGCCGGCCTGCGCCATCGGGCTGAGCAGGAACTTCAGGTCCTCCTGCGTGTAGCCGAAGGCCTGCTGGCGATCGAGAAGCGATTCGGCCGAAGCCGGTGCGGGCGGGCCTGGCGGCACGTCTTCGAGCTTGACGCGCACGCTCTCGATCCACTGTCGATACGGTTTCGCGGACGCAAACTGGTTCTTCAGCTCTTCGTCCTCGATGATGCGGCCTTGCTCCAGGTCGATCAGCAGCATCTTGCCGGGCTGCAGGCGCCACTTCTTGACGATGCGGTTCTCCGCGATCATCGGCAGCACGCCGGACTCGGAGGCGCCGACCACGAGGTCGTCGTCGGTCACGATGTAGCGCGTCGGGCGCAGGCCGTTGCGGTCGAGGGTCGCGCCGATCTGGCGGCCGTCGGTGAACACCATTGCGGCCGGTCCATCCCACGGTTCCATCATCGCGGCGTGGTACTCGTAGAACGCGCGGCGGCGCTCGTCCATCGTCGCGTGCTGCTCCCAGGCTTCGGGGATCATCATCATCGCGGCGTGCGCAAGCGAATAGCCGCTCATCACCAGCAGTTCGAGCGCGTTGTCGAACGTGGCCGTGTCGCTCTGGTGCTCGAAACTGATCGGGTACAGCTTCTTCAGGTCGTCGCCGAGCACCGGCGACTTCATCACGCCCTCGCGCGCGCGCATCCAGTTGAAGTTGCCCTTGACGGTGTTGATCTCGCCGTTGTGCGCGAC